>JBOGVU010000015.1:0-41668 GCA_050692915.1 Actinomycetota bacterium
CCCGGGGCCAAGGCCTTGTCCCCGTTCCCGCCGTTCCGGACGTCGCTGGCCAGGGGGCTGTGGTCGGTCGCCGCCGCCCCACCGACCCTGGCCTGGACGTTCGTGTCTCTGCTGGTCACCTGGGCCGTCTTCGTGTCCCTGGGGGAGCCCCCCACCCCGTCGCTCCTGGCCGTGCTGCTTTCCGTCTCCCCGGCCCACCTGCTCGCCGACCTGCCGGTGGCCTTCGGCGCCGGCGGCGGCGTGGCCATCCTGGTGGCCCTGGCCGTGCTCGGCCTGGTGCGGGCCGCCACCTTCGGCCTCCTGATCCTCCTGATCCAGGGGTGGCTGGAGAACGAGCGGGCCGAGCTCCGACCGGCCCTCCGGCGGTTGCCCGCGGCACTCTCGGGTCTGTTCACGGTGCTGCTCGTCGAAGCGGCGGCCATGTACGCGCTCCTGTCGGTGGCGGGCGGGTTCCTCGGTCCGCTGGCCCCGCTGACCGTTGTGGCGGCCCTGTACTTCCTGGCGTTCGTGCCGGTGGTGGCCGCGGTGGAGGGCGGGTCCCTCCAGCAGTCCTTCCGGCGGGGGTTCCGGGCGGCCAGGCTCCCGGGGACGAGCCACCTCACGCTGGTGATGGCGTACTTCCTGCTGTTCTTCTACGCGGCCTCGGTCAGCCCCTTCGGGATCGTGACCTCGGCCACCCCCGGCCCGTTGGAGTGGGCCTTCGCCCTGGTGGTGACGCTGGTCCACGCGGGGGTCCTGGGCTCGCTGGTCTTCCGTTGGCTGGCCGTCAGGGACCAGGTCTCCGGGGACCCCGCTCCCCGCCGGGGATCGTCCTGAGCTTGGTAGACTTAGGCGCCGGTCCGCGAGGGCCGAGCACACACGTTCGGTGACCCGTTCCACCGGTCCCGCCTCGGCGGGGAGGGACGGGGAGGACCCGGACGGAGGAACAACCGGGAGGAGGAAACGCATGTCGGTCACCACCCGCCGGCGGCTCTTGGAAGCCGGCGTCCACTTCGGTCATCAGACCCGTCGCTGGAACCCCAAGATGCGCCGCTACATCTACGGCGAGCGCAGCGGCATCTACATCGTCGACCTCGAGCAGACCCTTCAGGGTCTCGAGCGAGCCTACGGGTTCGTGCGCGACGTGTCCCGGGCCGGAGGCACGGTCCTGTTCGTCGGCACCAAGAAGCAGGCCCAGGACGTCGTGGCCGAGCACGCGTCCCGCGTGGGCATGCCCTTCGTCAACACCCGGTGGCTCGGCGGGATGCTCACGAACTTCCAGACGATCTTCCGCCGGCTCCGACGCCTGGTGGAGCTCCGCGAGATGGAGCGCTCCGGTGCCTTCGACTTCCTCCCGAAGAAAGAGGTTCTGAAGCTCCGGAGGGAGAAAGAGAAGCTCGAGCGAAACCTCGGGGGGATCCAGGATCTGGAGCGGCTCCCCGCGGCGATCTACGTGATCGACACGAAGAAGGAGCACATCGCGGTGACCGAGGCGAACAAGCTCGGCATACCCGTCGTGGCCATCGTGGACACGAACTGCGACCCCGACGAGGTGGACTACGTGATCCCCGGGAACGACGACGCGATCCGCTCGATCACCCTGGTCACCTCGGTGATCGCCGAAGCGATCCGAGAGGGGCAGGGACTCGCCGGCCGGGACCTGGCCGAACGCACCGGCATCGCCGAGCCGGTGGAGCCGGAGCCGCCGGCACCGCTCGAGCCCGAGGACGCAGCTCCCGGGGAACCGGAGATCGCTCCCGAGGCACCCCCCCGAG
This sequence comes from Actinomycetota bacterium, assembly GCA_050692915.1. Classification (GTDB taxonomy): domain Bacteria; phylum Actinomycetota; class UBA4738; order UBA4738; family CALAEC01; genus CALAEC01. Next base: position 1,755 of record JBOGVU010000015.1, read on the forward strand.
AAGCAGAGGGAACGACCGAGCAGGCTCCCGATGAGGCGAAGCCGTCCGAGGTGAGCGGGTAGCCATGGGCGGTGTGTCAGAATCGGCGGCGACATGACGGTTTCCGCCGGCGAGGTCAAGCGGCTCCGCGAGCTGACCGGGGCCGGGATGATGGACTGCAAGCGCGCGCTCCAGGACGCGGACGGCGACTTCGATCGCGCCGTCGAGCTTCTCCGCGAACGAGGCCAGGCCGCCGCGGCCAAGCGAGCCGGACGCGCGGCCTCGGAGGGAATCGTCGACGCGTACATCCACGGCGGCGGGCGTATCGGCGCCATGGTCGAGATCAACTGCGAGACCGACTTCGTGGCGAACACGGACGACTTCCGGGCGCTGGCCCGCGACATCGCCATGCAGGTGGCGGCTCACGACCCCGAGTGGGTCTCCCGCGACGAGGTGCCCGAGGAGGTCCTGACCCAGGAGCGGAAGATCTACGAGGCCCAGGCCCGCGAGGAGGGCAAGCCCGACCAGGTGATCCCGAGGATCGTCGAGGGCAAGCTCGAGGCCTTCTACAAGCAGCGGTGCCTCCTCGACCAGCCCTACTTCCGCGATATGGAGGGGAAGACGAGCGTCGAGGACGTGGTGACGAAGCTCGGCGCCACGGTCGGGGAGAACGTGCGGGTCAGCCGGTTCGTGCGATACGTTCGCGGCGGGGGGTGATCGAGTGGGGCGTGAAGCGGCAACCGGGGAGGCCGCCGAGCCCAGGGCCGCGCCGGCGGAGGCGGCCGGGCCCGGTCCTGAACCCCGCCCGTCGTACCGGCGGGTCCTGCTGAAGCTCTCGGGAGACGCGTTCGCCCCGCCGGGTGGTGACTTCGGAATCTCCGAGGAATCGGTGGAGCTCCTGGCCCGTCAGCTGGCCGAGGTGCTGACCCTCGACGTCGAGCCCGCGGTCGTGGTGGGCGGGGGGAACATCTTCCGGGGTCGTGACGCCCCCCGGATGGACCGAGCCAGGGCCGACTACGTCGGCATGCTGGCCACGGTGATGAACGCGCTGGTGCTTCAGGACGCCCTGGAGCGCATCGGGGTCGTCACCAGGGTCCAGACCGCCATCGCCATGGCCCAGGTCGCCGAGCCCTACATCCCTCGCAAGGCCATGCGGCACCTGGAGAAGGGCCGGGTGGTCATCTTCGCCGCCGGGCTGGGACGCCCCTTCTTCTCGACCGACACCACCGCCGCGCAGATCGCCCTGGAGATCCATGCCGAGGCCATCCTCAAGGGAACCGGGGTGGACGGAGTCTTTGACGCCGACCCCAACGCGAATCCCGGCGCCAGGAAGTTCGACGACCTCGAATACATCGAGGTCCTGAAGCGTGGGCTCCAGGTCATGGACGCCACGGCCATCTCCCTGTGCATGGACAACGGCCTGCCGATCATCGTGTTCAACTTCCGAGAGGAAGGGAACATCCGGCGGGCCGTTCTCGGTGAGCGGATCGGGACGCTCGTCCACTCGGGGGCGGACCGATGACCGCCGAGACCACGCTCAAGGAGGCGGACCACAAGATGGAGCGCGCGGTGGAGGTCACGCGGGAGGAGTTCTCCGGCGTGCGCACCGGCCGGGCCACCCCGGCGATCCTGAACCGGGTGATGGTGGACTACTACGGCACGGCCACGCCGATGAACCAGCTGGCATCGTTCTCCGTTCCGGAGCCACGGCTCCTGGTGATCCAGCCCTACGACCGGAACGCCGTGCCCGCCATGGAGAAGGCCATCATGCAGTCGGACCTGGGTCTCAGCCCCTCGAACGACGGGCAGGTCATCCGGCTGGCGTTCCCACAGCTCACCGAGGAGCGACGCAAGGAGCTGATCCGGGTCGTACACGGACGGGCCGAGGAGGGACGGGTGGCGGTGCGGAACGTCCGCCGCCACGCCAAGGAGGACCTGGAGCGGCTCAAGAAGGACGGCGAGATCTCCGAGGACGACCTGAACCGCTCGGAGAAGGCGCTTCAGAAGCTCACCGATCAGCACATCGCCCGGATCGACGAGCTCCTGTCGCACAAGGAGCAGGAGCTCATGGAGGTCTAAGCGAGTGCGCGAGCAAAGCGAGCGTAGCTAGTGGGCCAGCCGCCGGAGGAACGCGACAAGGACGCCAGGGACGAGGACCTGTTCGAGGACCTCGACGACTTCTTCGCGCCGCTCGAGGACACGGGCTGGCCCGAGGGGGCCGAGGGCGACGAGGGCGACCAGGGCGTGGTCCCGCCGCCCGTCGAGGACCCGGCCGCCGAGACCGGAGCGCTCGAGGACTGGGACGTGGCCATCGATGTCCCGGGGGCCGAGGAGCTCTTGGCGGCGGACGAGGGGGCCGGCGCGGAGCCCGATGCGTCCGAGGTCGAGGAGGCCCCCGAGGAAGCCCAGGCTCCTGAGCCGGAGGAGGTCGCGGCGGAAGCCGAGCTTGCAGAAGAGGCAGGCGGCGAGGGGCCGCTGAGCCTGGACGATCTGCGGACCCCGCCCCCCGCCTACGTCGATCTCCCCGGACCGTCCCAGGAGGATGAGGGTCCCGAGCCGATCGACGCCGAGGGAGAGGAGGACCAGGAGGAAGCCGCCGGGGAGGAAGGGCCGCTCCTCCCCGAGGAGGTCTCCGTCACGGCCGAGGACCTCTTCGAGGAGGAAGAGGCCGAGCCCGGGGTCGTGGAGATACCCGAGGCGGCGGTCGGCGCCGAGGAAGCACCGGCCGCCGAGGAAGCACCCGACCCCGAGGCGATCGAGGCCGCCGCGGAGCACTTCGCCACCGGCGTTCGCGACACGCCCGATGCGGTCGAGCGGGACCTCCTGGCCGACCTCGAGGGCGAGGACGTGCCGGAGACCGAGACCGTGACCGTCGCCCCCCCCGCCCCCCCCGGCCCGAGCTGGCAGGAGGGGGCCGAGGCGATGGTCGAGGAGCCCGCCGCCGGAGGTCCCCCGGCCGGCCGCAACCTGACGGCGGCCTTCGCCAGCGGCGGCCTCCTGGCGATCGCGGTGCTCGCGCTCCTGCTCATCGGGAAGGGGCCGTTCGCCTGGTTCGTGGGCGCCGTGGTGCTCCTCGGTCAGGCGGAGCTCTACGCGGTGATGCGGTCCCGCCGGCTCCAGCCGGCCACGCTGCTCGGGCTGGTCTGCGGCGCCTTCATCCTGGCCGGCGCGTACCTGCACGGGCCGGCGGCCGCGCCCTTCGGCCTTGTCCTGGCAATGGGCCTGACCGTGCTGTGGTTCATGGCCGCGCCCGTACCCTTCCGGCGGAGCACCACGGTCAACGTGGGTGCCACCATCCTGGGTACCGTCTACGTCCCGTTCCTCGCTTCGTTCGCGCTTCTCCTGCTGGCCCTCCCCGGAGACGTCGGCCGGAACGCCTTCCTGGTGGTCGTGGGCCTCACGGTCCTGTATGACGTCAGCGCGTACGCCGTGGGAACCCTGTGGGGGAACCGGCCGCTGGCCCCCACGGTCAGCCCGAACAAGTCCTGGGAGGGGGCGATCGGGGGGACCCTGGTCATCCTCATCGTGGGCCTGGCTATCGTTCCGGCCATCGATCCCTTCAACAGCTCGCGGGCGGTGGGCCTGGCGCTGGTGATCGCCCTGGTGGCGCCGATCGGCGATCTGGTGGAGTCGGCCCTCAAGCGCGACCTCGGCGTGAAGGACATGGGGACGATCCTCCCCGGACACGGGGGCATCCTGGACCGGATCGACGCCATCCTGTTCGCGGCCCCGGCGGCCTACTACTTCCTGCTCCTCGCCTTCTGACCGACCCCCAGCCCTGATATTCCCTGGGGGAGCAGGTACATTGGGGAGCGATGCGACGGCTGGTGCTCCTCGGCTCGACGGGGTCCATCGGGGCCCAGGCTCTTGACGTGGTTCGCCGGAACGCCGACCGGTTCGAGGTGGTCGGCCTGGCCGCCGCGCAGAGCCACGAACTGCTGGTCGGCCAGATCCGCGAGTTCCTCCCCCCGGTGGTGGCGGTCACCGACGAGCGGGCCGCGGCGGAGCTCCGGGAGGCACTGTCGGGACTGCGCCGGGTCGAGGTGATCGCCGGTGTCGACGCGGCCGAGCGGCTGGCCAGGGACTCCGACGCCGACATGGTGGTCAACGCCATGGTGGGAGCGGTGGGCCTGGGGCCGACGCTGGCCGCGCTGCAGTCGGGGAAGATGCTGGCCCTGGCGAACAAGGAGAGCCTCATCGTCGGGGGCGAGTTGGTCATGGATCTGGTGAAGGGCGAGCCGGAGCGCCTGGTGCCGGTGGACTCCGAGCACGCCGCTCTGGCGCAATGCCTGCGAGGCGAGCGCCGGGAGGACCTCCGCCGGGTCATCATCACGGCCTCGGGCGGGCCTTTCCGCGGGTGGAAGCGGGAGGAGCTCGCCCGCGCCTCCGTGAAGGAGGCGCTGGTCCACCCGACCTGGAAGATGGGCCCGAAGATCACGATCGACTCCGCCACCCTCATGAACAAGGGCTTCGAGGTGATCGAGGCCCACTACCTGTTCGGCCTGGACTACGAGCGGATCGGCGTGGTCGTGCATCCAGAGTCCCTGGTCCACGGCATCGCCGAGTTCCTCGACGGGAGCCTCATCGCCCAGGTGGCCGCCCCCGACATGCGCCTGCCGATCCAGCTGGCCCTGGCGTTCCCCGACCGCCTGCGGACCGGCATCCGGGCGCTCGACCTGACCCAGGTGGGTTCCCTCACCTTCGAGGCCCTCGACCGGGAGGCCTTCCCGGCCGTGGACCTGGCGTATCGGGCCGGCCGGCTGGGCGCCACGTTCCCGGCGGTGATGAACGCGGCCAACGAGGTGGCCGTCACGTCGTTCCTGGACGGCCGGATCCCCCTGACCGCCATCCCCGAGATCGCCGCCCGGGTCGTGGAGGAGCACGAGCCGGCGAAGGTCGTGTCCCTGGTGACCCTGGAGCGAGCCGACGCCTGGGCTCGAGGGCGGACCGCCGAGCTGATCGATTCCCGCTGAACCTGATGGTCGCGGGCATCCTCGTCTTCGTCCTCGGCGTCCTCCTGATGATCCTGGTGCACGAGCTTGGCCACTTCGTGGCGGCCAAGCGGTTCGGCATCAAGGTCGAGGAGTTCTTCATCGGATTCGGCCCTCGGTTGTGGTCGTTCCGACGCGGCGAGACGGAGTACGGGCTGAAGGCGATCCCCGTCGGCGGCTACGTGCGCATCGCCGGGATGAACCCGTTTCAGGAGCCGCCCCCCGAGGACCGGGGCCGGCTCTTCGGCGACAAGCCCGCGTGGCAGCGGGCCGTCGTCCTGGCCGCGGGGGCCCTGACCCACTTCGTCCTGGCCTTCCTCCTCCTGGCCGCGTTCTTCTGGTTCGTGGGCATCCCCCGGTTCGGAGGACCCCAGGTCGCTCAGGTCCAGCGGACACTCGACGGCGCGCCCTCGCCGGCCGCGGTGGCCGGCCTCCGCGCCGGCGACGTGTTCGTGGAGGTTGAGGGGCAGCAGATCCGGTCGTACCAGGAGTTCAAGGAGCTCGTCGACGGGAGCGTGGGGCGGGAGATCGAGGTGGTGGTCGAACGGGACGGCGCCCGCGTTTCGCTCGAGACCACGCCTGTGCTGTCCGAGGTGGAAGGGGAGCCGACCGGACGGCTGGGGATCCTGCTCACCAGGGAGTTCGTCGGCCGGGAGCGGTCCGGCCCGATCGAGGGTCTGGGCGATGCGGCCGGCGGCGTGGGCACGTTCACGGTCGAGTCGTTCCGCGCCATGGGCCGGGTGTTCGGCGCGGAGGGCCTCGGCCGGGTCGCGCAGGTCCTGTTCGGGGACGAGCGGACCGTGAACGACCCCGTCGGGATCGTCGGCGTTGCCCGGGTGGCGGGGCAGGCGGTGGAGGCGGGCTTCCTGGAGGCGTTCATCGAGCTGTTCGCGTTCTTCAACGTGTTCGTGGGGATCCTGAACATCCTCCCGCTCCCACCGCTCGACGGCGGACACCTGGCCGTGCTGGGCTTCGAATCCGCCACCGGCCGACGGGTCGATCCCCGCCGCCTCATCCCCATCACGGCCTTGGTGGCCGGCTTTCTGGTCCTGTTCACGATCGCCCTCACGTACCTGGACGTGTTCGCCCCGATCCCGAACCCGTTCCAGTAGCCGCCCGATACACTGAAGCCGTGCTGAGCGAACGGCGGAAGAGCCGGCGGATCAGGGTGGGCTGGGTGGAGGTCGGCGGCGATGCCCCCATCCGGGTGCAGTCGATGACCACGACGAAGACCGCCGACGTGAACGCCACGCTCCAGCAGATGGCCTCGCTGGTGGCGGCCGGCTGCGAGATCGTCCGGGTGGCCGTGCCGCACTGGGAGGACGCCCGGGCTCTGAAGGAGATCGCCGAGCACGCCACGATCCCGGTGGTGGCCGACATCCACTTCCAGTGGAAGTACGCCATGGCCGCCCTGGAGGCCGGGATCCACGGCCTGCGCATCAATCCCGGGAACATCAAGTACCAGGACAAGGTCCGGCTGATCGCCCGGGAGGCCAAGGGGCGCGGGGTCCCCATCCGCATCGGAGTCAACGCCGGGTCGCTGGAGAAGGACCTCCTGGAGAAGCACGGGCGGCCCAGCGCCGAGGCGCTGGTGGAGTCGGCTCTCGGCGAGGCCCGCATCCTGGAGGATGAGGACTTCACCGACATCAAGATCTCCGTGAAGCATTCGAACCCCGAGGAGATGATCCGGGCGTACCGGCTGCTGGCCGAGCGGTGCGACTATCCACTGCACCTCGGCGTCACTGAGGCCGGGCCGACGCCGGCCGGCGCGGTGAAGTCGGCCGTGGGGATCGGCACCCTGCTCGCCGAGGGTATCGGCGACACGATCCGCGTGTCGCTGACCGACGACCCGGTGGAGGAGGTCAAGACCGGGATCTGGATCCTCCAGTCCCTCGGCTTGAGGAAGCGCGGCCTCGACCTGGTGGCGTGCCCGTCGTGCGGGCGCGCGGAGGTCGACGTTTTGGGGCTGACCAAGCAGGTGAACGAGGCCCTGGAGCGGGAGGGCATCACGGTCCCGATCCGGGTCGCGGTCATGGGGTGCGTGGTGAACGGGCCGGGAGAGGCCCGGGAGGCCGATCTCGGGATCGCCGCCGGGAAGGGATACGGACAGCTCATCGTCAGGGGCGAGGTTCAGGAGAACCGCATCCCCGAGGAGCGTTTCGTCGAGGCGTTGGTTACCGAGGCGATGCGGATGGCCGCCGAGGCCGGCTGACCGGTCTCAGTAGGCCAGCCCCCAGGCCGCCTCGTCGACGGAGGGCTTCCCGCACACGATGCACGGCTCGTCGGGCGGGGCCGGCTCGAGCGGGAGGTACCGGATGGTGGCCTTCGTCTCGGCCTTGACCTTCGCCTCGCATTCTTCAGAGCCACACCACCCGGTCACCATGAAGCCGCCGGGCTCCCGGAGGAGGACGGCCATCTCCGCCAGGTCCCCGGGACGGAAGGTGTGCTCGTCGCGGAAGGCCCGGGCGTCCTCGAGGAGGCCTCGCTGGGACGCCTCCAGCGCCTCGCGCACCCGGTCCCCGAGCTTCGTCAGGGGGACCTCTTCCTTCTCGCCGGTGAGGCGCGGTGCCACGGTGGCCCGCTCCGCGTCGAGGTCCCTCGGCCCGAGCTCGATCCGGACCGGCACCCCGCGGAGCTCCCAGTGGTTGAACTTGAAGCCGGGCCGGAGCTCCTCGCGGTCGTCGATGCGGACCCGCACCCCGTCGAGATCGCCGGCCACCCGCTGGCACGCCTCCAGGACCCGCCCGCGCTCGTCGTCGGTTCGGAAGATCGGGACGATCACCACCTGCACGGGGGCCAGGGCTGGGGGGAGGCGAAGGCCCGTGTCGTCGCCGTGGGCCATGATCACGCCGCCCACGGCCCGGGTGGTGAGCCCCCACGACGTGGCGTAGGCGAGCTCCTGCTCGCCGTTCCGGTTCAAGAACGTCGCGTCGTACGCCCGAGCGAAGTTCTGCCCCAGGTAGTGGGAGGTTGCCCCCTGGAGCGCCTTCCGGTCGCGCATGAGCGCCTCGACCGTGTACGTCTCCACCGCTCCGGGGAACCGCTCGGACGGCGACTTCCGGCCGGCGTGCACGGGGACGGCCATCACGTCCTCGTAGGCCTCCCGGTACACGTGATGCAGGATCTTCAGGGATTCCTCGATCGCCTCGGGGGCCGTCTCGTGGGCGGTGTGTCCCTCCTGCCACAGGAACTCTGTGGTCCGCAGGAACAGCCGAGGCCGCAGCTCCCACCGAACCACGTTGGCCCACTGGTTGTACAGGAGCGGGAGGTCCCGGTACGACTGGATCCACTTCGCGTACGTGTTCCAGATGATCGTCTCCGAGGTGGGCCGGACCACCAGGGGCTCGGCGAGCTCCTCACCGCCGGCGTGCGTGACCACCGCCACCTCGGGGGCGAACCCCTCGACGTGCTCGGCCTCCCGTTCCAGGAGGCGGTACGGGATGAACAGCGGGAAGTACAGGTTCTGGTGGCCGGTGGCCTTTATCCGGTCGTCGACGGCCCGCTGGATGGCCTCCCAGATGGCGAAGCCGTACGGGCGGATCACCATCGTGCCGCGGGCCAGGGACGGCTCGGCCAGCTCGGCCTGCTTCACGACCTCCTGGTACCACGCGGGGAAGTCCTCGCTCTGTCGGGGGAGCGCCATGGCGAGCAGGATAGCGTGATACCGTCCGCCCATGGCCGCGACGGTCCCGTCGGACGTCCGCCGGTTCGTCATGCTTCGGCCCGACGTCGAGGCCGTCGTCCAGCGGTGCGGCCTGAACACCTGGGACTGCGTCCTGATCGACGTCCAGGGCAACTGGACCCGGGCGGTGTTTCCCTCCCGGGAGGTCGCCGAGGAGGCCTGCCGGGACCTGGAGGTGCCCATCCACCACGGCTGGGACGATCCCCGGATGGCCCGGCGGATGGGCCGCCGGGACCACTGGGGCGAGCCGGGCGGGCAGCGCCGGGCCCTGTAGCCGTCCCGGGTCGCGCTATACTGGTGCTTGGAGACGAAGCTTCACCCGAGTGGGCGGGGGCCCCACCTTTTTTTTGGGGGCGATGGACCTGGAGGCGCTGGTGGCGCCGGTGGTGGAGGCCGCCGGCCTCGACCTCGTGGACGTGGAGCTGCGCCGCGAGGGTAAGCGCCGCGTGTTACGGGTCACCGTGGACCGGGATGGCGGCCTCGACCTCGACACGATCGCCGAGGTCAGCGAGCGGGTGTCACGCCGGCTCGACGTGGAGGGGTTCGATCCGGGGCCGTACGCCCTCGAGGTGAGCTCCCCGGGGGTGGAGCGACCCCTCCGAGGGCCGGCCGACTTCGGGCGGCACGTGGGCCAGGACGTGCGGGTCCGCACGAGCGAGCCCGTGGGTGGCGCCAGGGTCCACCGGGGACGGCTGATCGCCGCCGGCGAGGAGGCCGTGACCATCGCCACCGATGACGGCGAACGGACGGTCGCGTATGGGAACGTCGCCGCCGCCCGAACGGTGGTGGACTGGGATGAGGCGCTGAAGAGGGCGAAGAGGAGCGAGCGGTGAGTGCTGAGCTGGTACAGGCGCTTCGGGAGCTGGAGCGCGAGAAGGGGATCTCTTTCGAGACGATCCTTCGCGGCCTGGAGGAGGCCATGGCCTCGGCGTACCGGTCGACGCTGCACGTCGGGCCGGAGGACGAGGAGAACCCGACGGAGAGCGTCCGAGTGTCACTGGACCCCGAGTCCGGAGACATGCGAGCGTTCATCCAGGCCCTCGACGAGGAGGGCAACGTCGTCTCGGAGAATGAGGTCGAGCTCCCCGAGGATTTCAAGGGACGTATCGCCGCTCAGACCGCCAAGCAGGTGATCCTCCAGAAGCTGCGCGACGCGGAGCGAGAGATCACGTACGAGGAGTTCGCTGGCCGCGAGGGCGACGTGGTCACCGGGATCGTCCAGCAGGACTCCCACCGGTACGCCATCCTCGACCTGGGGAAGGTCGAGGCCCTGTTGCCCTTCCAGGAGAAGACGCCGTCCGAATCGTACCGGCACGGTGAGCGGCTCAAGGCCTACATCGTCGAGGTCCGTCGAACCAGCAAGGGGCCACAGATCGTGGTGTCCCGGACCCACCCCGAGCTCCTGAAGAAGCTGTTCGAGATGGAGGTTCCGGAGGTTGCCGAGCGCATGGTGGAGATCAAGGCGGTTGCCCGGGAGCCCGGGCACCGGTCGAAGATCGCCGTGGTCTCGAACGAGCCGGGGGTCGACCCGGTGGGAGCCCTCGTGGGGGCCAAGGGTTCCCGGGTCCGCATGGTCGTGAACGAGCTCCGGGGCGAGAAGATCGACGTCGTGGAGTGGTCGGACGACCCATCCCGCTTCGTGGCCAAGGCCCTGGCCCCGGCCTCCGTGAAGGAGGTCCGGATAGACCCCGACACACAGACGGCGCTGGTGATCGTGCCCGACTACCAGCTCTCTCTGGCGATCGGGAAGGAGGGCCAGAACGCCCGTCTGGCGGCCCGGCTCACCGGGTGGCGGATCGACATCAAGAGCGAGTCTCAGGACGCGGAGGAGCAGTCGGCCCCCCGCCGCCCCACCGGGGAACCCGCAGGAGCGCCCGCTCCGGCTGGTGAGGCGTCGGCCTCACCTGGTGAGGCCTCACCGGAGGGAACCCCTTTGGTGACCGAAGGTGGGGCCGACGCCACCCCGACGCAAGCGGAGGTGGGGCGGTGCAGGGCGCTGTTGGGGAGCGGGGAGCGGTGCTCGAACCCGGCGAGGCCGGGGTCCGACTACTGCGGGATCCCCGCGCACCAGAAGCAGGCCGAGGCGGGGACGTCGGGCTGAGCGGGCCCGAGCGGTCCTGCGTGGCTTGTCGGACCCGCCGGCCCAAGTCGGCGCTCCTCCGGATCGTCCGGGACCCGGACGGACGAGCGGCTCCGGAAGCCACGGGCGCGGCGCCGGGTCGGGGGGCGTACGTGTGCCGCCGGCGGACGTGCGCCGTTGCCGCGCCCGGGCTGGTGGGGCGAGCCCTGCGGGTGAGCCTGGCCGGCCGGGATTTGGATACGCTACGGACGGAGATCGAGCGGGAGATCGAGCGAGGATGAGGATCCACGAGCTCGCCAAGGAGCTCGACGCGAAGAGCAAGGACCTGGTGGAGGCCTTGGCCCAGATGGGCTACGAGGGGCTGACCGCCTCTTCGAGTGTGCCCGACGAGGCCGTGCCTCGCCTCCGGGCCTCGGGGGGGAAGGCCGTCCCCGCGGGGCGGCCCAAGGTGGTGACCGAGGAGCCCCTCCCCACCCGGCGCCGGCGGAAGCCGCCGAAGGAGGAGGACGTCCCCAAGGCCGCGGCGGAGGCCCCCGGAGACGGCGAGGCCGCCGCTCCGGCCGAGGCTCCCCCCGAGGCCGAGCGGCCGCCGGCCGCGCCGGAGCGGGCCACTCTCCGGGTCCCCCGGGGCGTCATCCTCAAGGAGCTGGCCGAGCGACTGGGCGCCCCTCCCACGGACCTCATCAAGAAGATGCTCGAGCTCGGCGAGATGGTGACGATCAACCAGTCGCTGTCCGACGAGGCCGTCGAGCTGCTGGCCCGGGCGTACGGGCTCGAGCCCGAGATCGTGGCCCCGGACGAGGACGAGGCCGAGGAGGAGGAAGAGGAGGAGGTCGACCCGGCCCTCCTCCGGCCCCGTCCGCCCGTGGTGACGGTGATGGGACACGTCGACCACGGGAAGACGCTCCTGCTCGACGCGATCCGACAGAGCGACGTGATCTCGGGTGAGGCCGGGGGGATCACTCAGCACATCGGCGCGTACCAGGTCCACCAGAACGGGAGCCAGGTGACGTTCATCGACACCCCGGGCCACGAGGCGTTCACGGCGATGCGGGCCCGGGGCGCCCAGCTGACCGATATCGCGGTGCTCGTGGTGGCCGCCGACGACGGCGTGATGCCGCAGACGGTGGAGGCCATCGACCACGCCCGGGCCGCCGGCGTGCCGATCGTGGTGGCGGTGAACAAGGTCGACAAGCCCGAGGCCGACCCGATGCGGGTGCGACAGCAGCTCGCGGAGCAGGGTATCCAGACCTCGGAGTGGGGTGGGGACTTCGAGTTCGTGGATGTGTCGGCGAAGACCGGCCAGGGCCTCGACAAGCTGCTCGAGACGATCCTGGTGGTCGCGGAGCTCCAGGAGCTGAAGGCCGATCCCGACCGGCCCGCCAGGGGAACGGCCATCGAGGCACACCTCGACAAGGGACGCGGGCCGGTGGCCTCGGTCCTGGTCCAGCGGGGCACGCTCAAGGTCGGGGACGCCATCGTGTGCGGCGCGGCTCACGGGCGGGTGCGGGCCATGCTCGACGAGTGGGGCCAGCCGCTCGAGGAGGCGCCGCCGGGCCGTCCCGTGCAGGTGCTGGGATGGTCGAAGGTGCCGGAGGCCGGCGACGAGTTCCGCGTGATCGAGAGCGAGAAGGATGCCCGGCACATCGCCCAGGAGCGGGAAGCCCGGATCCGCTCCGCCGAGCTCGTGGCCGCCCGGCCGGCGGTTCGGCTGGAGGACGTCATGGCCTCGGTCCGCGAGGGGGAGGCAGCCGAGCTCAGGATCATCCTCAAGGCCGACGCCCAGGGTTCGGTCGAGGCCCTGGCCGAGGCGCTGGAGAAGCTCTCCACGGCAGAGGTTGCCGTTCGGATCCTCCGTCAGGGGGTGGGCGCGGTGTCGGCCGATGACGTGAACCTGGCCCTGGCATCGGAGGCGATCGTGATCGGGTTCAACGTGCGGCCCGATCCGGGGGCCCGGGAGCTGGCCGAGCGCGAGGGAGTGGACGTCCGCCTGCACCGGGTGATCTACCAGGCCGTGGACGAGGTGAAGCAGGCCCTGTCCGGGCTGCTGGCGCCGGAGGAGCAGGAGGTGGAGCTCGGGCGGGCCGAGGTCCGAGCCACGTTCCGGGTGCCCCGCCTCGGCGTGGTGGCGGGGTGCTACATCACCCAGGGCACCATCACTCGCGGGTCGCGGATCCGCCTGGTTCGCGACGGGGCCGTCGTGTATGACGGCCGGGTGGGGTCGCTCCGGCGGTTCAAGGACGATGTCCGGGAGGTCCAGGAGGGCTTCGAGTGCGGCATCGGCCTCGAGAACTTCCAGGACGTCAAGGAAGGTGACGTCCTGGAGGCGTACGAGATCCGCGAGATCGCCCGCAGCCTGTAGACGGAGGCCGCACATGCTGGTGGCGCTGTCGGCATTCGACATCCGCATCCCCGGCGTGGCGTCGCTGAAGGAGAAGCGGCACGTGGTGAAGGGGCTTACCCAGGGGATCCGGCAGCGCTTCAACGTGGCCGTGGCCGAGGTGGATCACCAGGACCAGTGGCAACGAGCCCGGCTGGGCGTCTCGGCGGTCTCGGGGGAGGCCTTCCAGCTCCGCAAGGTGATGCACGAGGTGGAGCGGTACGTGTCGAGGAACCCCACGGTGGAGATCATCGACCACACCATGACCCTCCACGGGCCGGACGACTGACATGCCCGGCAGACCCGATCGCGTATCGGAGGAGTTCCGCGAGGTCCTGGCGGAGGAGATCCCCCGGCTCAAGGATCCCCGGGTGGGGTTCGTCACGGTGACCGGCGTCCGGGTGACCGCGGATCTCCGCCGGGCGCGCGTGTTCTATACGGTCCTGGGCGACGAGTCCCAGCGGAAGGCCACCAGGGCCGGGCTCCGTTCGGCTCGAGGCCATCTCCGGGCGGTGCTGGGCCACGAGGTCCGGCTGAAGTTCCTCCCGGAGCTCGAGTTCGAGGAGGACGATGCCGGTCCCCGGGCGGAGCGAGTGGACGAGCTGCTTCGCCGGATACACGAGGAGGGGCCCGATGGTGACGGCTGAGGTCTGGGACGAGGCCGTCCGGGTGCTCGACGGGGCGGAGGAGGTGACGCTGGTGTGTCACGTCAACCCCGACCCCGACGCCATGGGCTCGATGCTGGGCCTGGCCGCCTTCCTGGCACACCGCGGGGCCAGGGTGGCGGCGGCGTCCCCGACCCCGCCCTCCGACCTCCCGCGTTGGGTCGAGGCGCTCCCCGGTGGCGAGCACCTGGTCGCCCCGGGCCACCTGGCCAAGCAGCCGGCGGTGCTGGTGACCCTCGATGCGGCGGACGTCGGCCGGCTCGACGGGCTGGCCCACCTGGTGCGGCGTTCCGGCGCGGTGATCTGCATCGATCACCACCGGACGAACCCGGGGTTCGGCACCGTCAACCTGATCGACCCCGAGGCCTCTGCCACGGCCGAGCTCGTGTTCCGCCTGATCGAGCGGATGGGAGGGGATCTCACGCCCGAGGTGGCGGCGTGCCTGTACGCGGGGATGGTCACCGACACCGGCCGGTTCCAGTTCGAGAACGCCTCGCCTGACGTGCTCAGGATCGCGGCGCGGCTCCGCGAAGAGGCGTTCGATCACGCCCGCCTGGCCCAGGCCCTGTACGCCGACGGGAGCGTCCCGTACCTGCATCTCCTGGGGAGGCTCCTGGACCGGGTGAGGCTCGACCCGAAAGCCAAGCTGGTGTGGACCTACCTGCTCCAGACCGACCTCAAGGCCGGCGGCGTCCCCATCCACGAGACCGACGACCTGATCGACCTGGTCCGGACCGCCCGGGAGGCCGACGTGGCGGCCGTGTTCAAGGAGCAGGTGGCCGGTGGTTTCAAGGTCTCGCTCCGCTCCCGCGGCGACACCGACGTGTCCGCCGTGGCCGGGCGCTTCGGCGGCGGTGGGCACCGACTGGCCGCGGGGTACACCTCGCGGGCGACGCTCGAGGAGAGCGTGGCCCAGCTCGTCGCCGCGGTCGCCGCGGCAGGCGCGTCGACGGCCTGATCGTCGATGGCCCACGGGCTCCTGCTGGTCGACAAGCCGAAGGGCATCACGTCGCACGACGCGGTGGACGCGGTTCGCCGCGCCCTGGACATCCGCAAGGTGGGACACGCCGGCACCCTCGATCCGATGGCCACCGGCCTGCTGGTGATGGGGGTGGGCCGGGCCACCCGCCTCCTCCGGTTCCTCGGCGACATGGACAAGGAGTACGAGGGCACCGGCCGGCTCGGCCAGGAGACCGACACGCTCGACGCCGAGGGCGAGATCGTCCGTACCGCGCCGGTGGATGTGTCCGAAGCGGACGTGGTCGGAGGGATGGTCGCGCTGACCGGCGAGCTCCGCCAGCGGCCGCCGGCCTACTCGGCTGTCAAGGTGGGCGGCCGGCGGCTGCACCGCGAGGCCCGGGCCGGGCGCCCGGCCGAGGCCGAGCCGCGGAACGTGAGGGTGGACGTGTTCGAGCTGAGAGCGTTCGACGGACGTGACGTGGACTTCCGGGCCGTGTGCTCCGGCGGCACGTACGTGCGGTCGCTGGTCGCCGACCTCGGGGGGCGGCTGGGCACCGGCGCCCACCTGACCCGGCTGGTCCGAACCCGGGTCGGGCCGTTCAGGATCCAGGACGCCTCGCCGCCGGACGCCCCCGGGCCGCTCCTGCACATGGAGCGGGCCGTGGCCCATCTCCCCCGGATGGAGCTGTCCGAGGACGAGGCCGAGGCGGCCGGGCACGGGAGGCCGCTGGGGCCCCCGCCCGGACCGGGGTTCCACGCCGCCTTCGAACCGGGGGGCCGGCTCGTCGGCGTGTACCGGGACTGCGGGACCAGGGCCTGCCCCGAGGTGATCATCCCCCGGGAGTAGAGTCGGTGGTTCGATGTCGCGCTGGAACCGATCGGTGGCCTGGATGGCCGGGGCCGTCGGGGTCGTGCTGGGTGGCATGCTCGGCGTCGTGGCCGGCGGGCTCATCTGCGTGGCCGCGGGGGAGTGCGGGCTGGAGGGATTACTGTTCGCAGGCTGGGGCCTGATCATCGGCATACCCGTGGGAGGCTTCGGGTTTGCCTCGCTGGCGTCCCGGCTCCAGCGCTCCGGGCGGCGGAGCCAGCTGGCCGCGCTCGGGGCGTTCCTGGGGGCCGTGCTGGGGTTCGCCGCCGCGCTGCTGATCGGGTTCATCGGTTCCTGGTCCCTCCAGCCGGCCAGGTTCGGGGTGGCCCTGCTCGTGCTGGTTCCGCTGTTCGCGGTGTCGGGCGCCAGGATGGCCGTTCGAAGCAGCTGACCCTGACCCTCGGTCGGATACGCTCACGTCGATGGAGATCTTTCACGGCCTGGGCAGCTTGCCGACCGAGGGGTCCTCCTCGGTGACGATCGGCTTCTACGACGGCGTGCACGCGGGGCACCAGGCCGTGATCGGGAGGGCCGTGAAGGTCGGCGCCGAGCGCGGGCTCCGTCCCGTGGCGGTCACCTTCGATCGGCATCCCCTGGAGACGCTCTCGCCGGGGAAGAAGCCGCCGCTCCTCACCACGCTGCGCCGGAAGGCGGAGCTCATCGAGGCCCTCGGTGTCGAGGTCCTGTTCGTCCTGGAGTTCACCGAGGAGGTCAGCCGGTGGTCCCCCGAGGACTTCGTCGAGGGCGTGCTGGTCCGGGGGCTCCAGGCCCGGCACGTGACGGTCGGGGCGAACTTCACGTTCGGCCACCGGGCCGCGGGAACGGCGGCCACGCTTGCCGATCTCGGAGCGAGCCACGGGTTCACCGCCGAGGCTGTGGAGACGGTCCTGGTCGAGGGCCGCCCCGTCTCGTCGAGCTCGATCCGGGAGGCCCTGACCGCCGGCGACCTCGGCTGGCCCGAGCGAGCTCTGGGCCGCCGGTATCTGGTGGATGGCACCGTGGTGCCGGGGGCCGGCCGAGGACGGGGACTGGGGTTCCCCACTGCCAACCTGCGGACCCCCGACGGCATCCTCCTCCCGGGCCGGGGCGTGTACGCGGGCCGGGCCACCGCCGGCGAGGGGACCTGGCCGGCGGCGATCAACATCGGGGTCAACCCCACCTTCGGGCGTGAGCCCCTCCACCTGGAGGCGTACCTGCTCGGGTTCGACGGCGATCTGAGCGGCTCCGTCCTCACCGTGGAGTTCTGGGCCCGTCTCCGGGACGAGGTCCGGTTCGACGGGCCCGCGGAGCTGGGCCGGCAGATCGAGCGGGACGTCGAGGCCACCAGGCGGCTCGTCGCGGGGGAGCGGAGCCCTCCTGTGGTACCCTGACCTGCGATGACGCTGACGAAGGACGCCAAGACCAGCCTCATCGAGGAGCATCGGAGGACCGAGCAGGACACCGGATCGCCGGAGGTCCAGATCGCCGTTCTCTCGAGGCGCATCGACGAGCTGACCGAGCACCTCAAGGCCCACTCCAAGGACCATCACTCGCGGCGAGGCCTCCTCCAGATGGTGGGAAGGCGCCGCCGCCTCCTGGAGTACCTTCGCCGCAGCGACGTGGAGCGATACCGTACGCTGATCGGGCGGCTGGGCCTGAGGCGGTAGCGAAGGAGGGATAGCCAGGATCACAGCGAACTGACCGAGCAGGAGCGTGCGATCGGGCGGTCAGTTATCAGTCGCGGACCCCGGACCAATGCCGGCCCGAGGCCCACCACTGACAACTGGCCCGCCTCTCGCTCCTCGGACAGCCACACGACGAGAGAGGAGCAACCGCAATGGAACCCATCAAGGACTCGCGCACCATCGGTGGCGCGGACATCACTTTCGAGACCGGCAAGCTGGCCATGCTGGCCGGCGGCTCGGTCGTGGTCACGATCGGAGAGACCCAGGTCCTGGTGACCTGTACCAGCGGCCCCGCCCGCGAGGGGATCGACTTCTTCCCCCTCACGGTCGACGTCGAGGAGCGTATGTACGCCGCCGGGAAGATCCCCGGCGGCTTCTTCCGTCGCGAGGGTCGCCCGTCCGAGACGGCCATCCTCACGGCCCGGCTGATCGACCGGCCGCTCCGTCCGACGTTCCGGACGGGTTTCCGGCAGGAGGTGCACGTGGTCTGCACCGTGCTGTCGGCGGATCAGGCCAACCCCTACGACGTCCCCGGCATCAACGGTGCCGGGCTGGCGGCCACGCTGGCCGGGCTGCCGTTCGACGGCCCGGTGGCGGCGGTCCGACTGGGGCTGATGAACGGCCGTTGGAAGGTCAACCCCACGTACCAGGACCTGGACCTGGCCACGTTCGACATGATCGTGGCCGGTAGGAAGAACGACCAGGGCGGCGTGGACATCCTCATGGTCGAGGCGGAGGCGCCGGACGACGCGCTGAAGCACATCGCCGAGGGGAACCCCGCGCCCACCGAGGAGCTCGTAGCCGAGGGCCTCGAGGAGGCCAAGAGGAACATCGGCGAGATCGTCGACTTCCAGCGCGAGTTCGCCGAGCGGTTCGGGGCCGCCGAACGCGAGTTCCCCGTCGAGGTCGACTACGAGGATGAGGTCGTGGCGGCGGTCGATCAGTTCGCCAGGGGCCGGGTGGCGGAGGCCCTGAAGATCGCCGACAAGACGGAGCGCTCGTCCACGCTCGACACCCTCAAGGCGGAGCTGGGGACCCACCTCACCGACGTCTGGGAGGAGGACGTGTACGCGGCCCGGGTCCAGCAGGTGAGCCGGTACTACAAGGACCTCCAGAAGGACGTGATGCGCCGCCGGGTCGTCGAGGAGGGGATCCGCATCGACGGCCGTAAGGCCGACGAGCTCCGGCCGATCTCGTGCGAGGTCGGGCTGGTTCCCAGGGCCCACGGCTCTGGGCTGTTCCAGCGCGGCGAGACGCAGGTCCTCAACGTGATCACGCTGGGGATGCTCCGCATGACCCAGACGATCGACACGATCGACCCTGAGGAGAGCAAGCGCTACATCCACCACTACAACTTCCCGCCGTTCTCCACCGGGGAGACCGGGTTCATGCGTGGGCCGAAGCGCCGGGAGATCGGGCACGGCGCCCTGGCGGAGCGTGCGCTGGTCCCGGTGATCCCCGACGAGCAGGAGTTCCCGTACACGGTACGGCTCGTCTCAGACGTCCTCCAGTCGAACGGCTCGACGTCGATGGCCAGCGTCTGCGCGTCGACGCTCTCCCTGATGGATGCGGGGGTGCCGATCCAGGCGCCGGTGGCGGGGATCGCCATGGGGCTCATCGCCGAAGGCGGCGAGTTCGTCACGCTCACCGACATCCTGGGGGCGGAGGACGCGCTCGGCGACATGGACTTCAAGGTCGCGGGGACCCGGGACTTCGTAACCGCGCTCCAGCTGGACACGAAGGTCACCGGCCTGCCCGCCGAGGTCCTGAACGGGGCCCTGAAGCAGGCCCGGGACGCCCGGCTGTTCATCCTCGATCGGATGCTGGAGGCGATCCCCGAGCCTCGCGATGCGCTCTCGGCGACGGCTCCCCGGGTGATCACCAAGCAGATCCCTGTGGACAAGATCGGCGAGGTCATCGGCCCGAAGGGCAAGCGGATCAACGAGATCATCGCCGCCACCGGCGCCGACATCGACATCCAGGACGACGGCACGGTGTTCATCGGCTCGCGGGAGGGCGAGGGTGCCGAACGGGCCATCCAGATGATCGACGAGATCCTCAACCCACGGATCCCCGAGGTGGGGGAGCGGTTCCAGGGCAGGGTGGTGAAGACGACCACGTTCGGGGCCTTCGTGAACATCCTGCCGGGCCAGGACGGCCTGCTCCACATCTCCAAGCTCGGACGGGGGAAGCGGGTGAGCTCGGTCGAGGAGGTGGTGAACGTCGGCGACGAGCTCGAGGTCATCGTGACCCGGGTGGAGGAAGGCGGCCGCCGCATCGCCATCGATCCCATCTGGGAGGACATGAGCGACGACGACGTCAAGGAGCTGCTGACCCGAGCGCAGGAGGAGCCCGCCGCGTCCCGGGGCGACCGGGGCCGTGATCGGGATCGGGGCCGCGGGGACCGTGACCGCGGCCGTGGAGATCGTGACCGGGGCCGCGGGCGCCGGGGCGGCCCTCCGCGCCAGCGGGAGGAGTGACCTGACCTCCCAAGAGCGCGGCACCATCCGCCGCAGCGAGCACGGGTCGGGCATGCGCCTGGTCAGCGAGAGCATGCCCTGGGTCCGCTCCGTCTCCCTGGGCGTCTGGGTCACCGCCGGCTCCCGGGACGAGCACCCCCGGATCGCCGGGGCCTCGCACTTCCTGGAGCACCTCCTGTTCAAGGGGACCCGGACCAAGACCGCGCGGGAGATCGCCGAGGCCTTCGATGTGGTCGGCGGCGACCTCAATGCGTTCACCGCGAAGGAGCACACGGCCTTCTACGCCCGGGTCCTCGACAGGGACCTGCCCATGGCCGTGGAGCACCTCTGCGACATGATCCAGCACTCGCTGATCAGGGCCTCCGACCTCGACGCGGAGCGCACCGTGATCCTCGAGGAGATCAACATGCACGAGGACGCCCCTGACGAGCTCGTGCACGACCTGTTCATGGAGCACCTGTGGCCGGGCCACCCGATCGGACGCTCGGTCCTGGGGTCGGTGGAGACGATCTCGGCGATGTCCCGGGACCAGGTCCGGCGGTTCTGGCGGCGCCACTACGTCCCTGGCAACTTCGTTGTGGCCGCGGCCGGCAACCTCGACCACGACCACCTGGAGGAGATGGTGTCCTCGTACATGGACACGACCGACCCCGGTGATCCTCGAGGCACGGTGGTACCCGCCCAGGGCGAGCCGCCGTCCCCGACAGGTGGGGCACACATCCGCCATCGCCAGACCGAGCAGGCCCACATCTGCGTCGGAACAGCCGGGCTGTCGCGGAACGACCCACGGCGGTTCGCCATGGGGGTGGTCAACGACGCCATCGGGGGCGGGATGTCCTCCAGGCTCTTCCAGGAGATCCGCGAGAAGCGCGGGCTGGTGTACTCGGTGTTCTCCTACCATTCGATGTTCGCGCAGACCGGGGCGTTCGTGATCTACGCCGGCACCGCACCCTCCCGGGCCCGGGAGGTCCTCGGCCTCATCGCCCGCGAGCTCGAGAGCGTGGCGGAGAAGGGCGTCACCGACCAGGAGCTCGATCGGGCCAAGAGCCACATGAGGGGATCGATGGTCCTGTCGCTGGAGGAGTCCAGCGCCCGGATGAGCCGGGTGGCGAAGTCCGAGATCGCCCACGGCGAGGTGATCGGCCTGGACGAGGTGCTGGAGCGGATCGACGCCGTCACCGCGGACGACGCCAGGAGCGTGGCGGAGGACGTGCTGACCCGGCCGCGGGCGGTCACGGTGGTGGGGCCGTTCGACGACGGCGAGTTCGCCGAGTTCGCCAGGCAATGATCCGCGTCGGCGTCCTCGGGGCGGACGGCAGGATGGGCCACATGGTGTGGGCCAACGTCCTGGCCGATCCCGAGATGGAGCCGGTGGCCGCGGTGGATCCCTCCAGCGCGGGCAAGCGGATGCCGGGCGGGCCAGCCATCGCCCCCGGTGTCGAGGCGCTCGAGGCGGCCGGCGCAGAGGTGGCCGTCGACTTCACCCGGCCGGACGCGGTCATGGAGAACGTCGAGTGGCTGATCGAGCACGGCATCCACGCGGTCGTCGGCACGACGGGGATCGGTCCGGCCGAGCTCAACCGGATCCGAGTCTGGCTCGAAGGCGTGCCGGAGGTCGGCGTGGTGGTGGCCCCGAACTTCTCGATCG
The DNA here is from genome assembly GCA_050692915.1 of Actinomycetota bacterium. Lineage (GTDB taxonomy): Bacteria > Actinomycetota > UBA4738 > UBA4738 > CALAEC01 > CALAEC01. The sequence continues at coordinate 23,152 of JBOGVU010000015.1, forward strand.
GCGCCGTGATCGCCCAGCGGCTTTCCGAGGAGGCGGCCCGGTTCTTCCCCGCTGCCGAGGTGATCGAGCTTCACCACGACCAGAAGCTGGATGCGCCGTCAGGGACGGCGGCGGCCACCGCCCGCCGGATCGCCTCAGCTCGGAAGGAGGCCTGGGCAGGCCCCGGGGGAGGGGAGTACCGCGGCGGCGAGATCGACGGGATCCGGGTGCACAGCGTCCGGCTCCCCGGGCTGGTGGCGCACCAGGAGGTCATCTTCGGGGCCCAGGGGCAGACCCTGACGATCCGCCACGACGCCCCCGACCGATCCTGTTACATGCCCGGCGTGCTGCTGGCGATCCGTCAGGTCGGGGGCCGGCCGGGCCTCACCGTGGGCCTCGAGCCGCTGCTCGACCTCTGACTCACGTCCTCGTCCCCTCGGGCTCCCCGACGAGGTGCGTCACCGTGACATCGAAGGTCCGCTCCACACGATGAGGGAGGTCCTGACGGAGCCACCGGGACAGGCCCGGGGGGAACGTGGACAGGATGATCTCGTCGAAGTTCCGCTCTCGGACCGCGTCCGCGATGGCCTGGAGCGGGGCCTCGTCGCCGATCTCGCCCTCGGCCTCGGCACCCAGGTCCCGGAACCTCGCCAGGGCCCGTTCGAGGCGTTGGGCGGCGATGGCCCGAGCCTCGCCCTCGGTCCACACCGCGTGCTCTTGCGGCTGCGTGGCGGGGACCACGATGTGGAACTCGGATGGGCCGGCCGCCAGGCAGGCCCTGACCTTCTCGGCGAGGTGCTCGCCACCGAGCGTCTGGTTGGCGACCACGAGGTAGCGGCGCATCAGCACCACCTCCTCCGACAGATGATACCGCGGCGGCCGGGGATCGGCTCGGATCGGTTCGGCTAGGGGAGGTCCGCCCGCAGGGACGTTCCCGTCTGCATCAGGTGGTAGTCCCCCCGAGCGTAGTTCCAGGTGATCATGGTGTCGGGGACCAGACGGAGCACCACCCGGTCGGGCTCCTTGAGGGCTCCTGACAGCCACCGGCGGCCCTCGGCTTCCCCGTAGCGGGTGGCGATGCGCTCCAGCCAGACCTCCCGGTCCTCCTCCCACACCTCGGGGGTCCCGTGGAGGATGACCGCCCTGTAGGGACGCTCCTCGCTGGCGATGGAGACGGCCACGGAGGATCCCGAGGCCACGTCCGTCCCGGTGCGCCGGGACTCCAGGCGGGTGGTGAACCAGAACGCTCGATCCTCGTACAGGTACCACAGCGGCCGCACCCCGGGACGTCCCTCCGGGTCGACCGTGGCCCAGTGGCACAGGCGGATCTCCTCCAGGAAGGCCTTCAGCTCCGACCCTTCCATCGGCATGACCTCACTCCCTCCGGTACTCGGCGGCCAGGCGGACCCGGCCATCCTCCTCCTCGACCAAGATCCCCTCGCATTCCGAAAGGGGCTCGATCACCGCACCGGTGAGCCCGAAGGCGGCGGCCTCGATCAGGGGGCTGTGGCCCACGGCGAGGCCCCGGCCACCCTCGGGGATCTCGGCCAGGAGCGCCCGCACGGCGTCGGCCAGCCGGGTTGATTCTTCTTCGACGAGCTCGGGGTCCCGTTCGCGAACGTCGTCGATCCGTCCCCCGCCCGCCGCCTTGGCGGCCGCCCGCCACCGGTCCTCGACGGGGGAGGCCAGGCCCTCGGCGACGGCGTGGTCCTGGGGGAGCTGCTGCCCGAGGCCCCGCAGGAACCATGCCGCGGTCTCCGCCGCGCGGCGGGCCGGGGAGGTGAACACGGCCACGTACCCCCCGGGCAGGTCCTGTCCGACGTGGAGGGCCAGGGCCCGACCCTGTTCGGAGAGCGCGTCCGCGTCCGGATCCCGGGGCGCATGACGGCGGAGCTCCAGGGCCCGCACTTACTTCACGACGTGCCGGTCCACGAACAGCAGGCCGAAGCCGTCCGTGAAGTTCTCCAGGTCCTTCGTGCTGGCCGAGGCGGTCTCGCTGGCCATGTCGGCCTTGAACCCCTCCCGGTCCTCCCAGGTGAGCTCGGCGACACCGTCGAACGGTCGCTCCTGCCCCTCCGGGACCCGGGTAACGAGATGCACGACGTAGCCGGTGAGGTGGTCGTACCCGTCCCGGGCGATGGGCGCGTGCCTGTTCAGCCAGTAGTTGCGGAATTCCTCGTCGGACATCCCGGCCTTCTTTCGAAGCCAGATGTGTGCGGTGCTCATGTGCCATCCTCCTCCGCCGGTTCAGAACCGAATCCTACCCGGCGGAGGAAGGTGACCCTTCGATCGCTACCCCTCGCAGCGTTGGATGCGGTCGCGGCCGCCCCCACCGCGACACGTGTCGGTGCCCGCCCCGCCGTTCAGTTTGTCGGGCTTGGGCCCGCCTCGGAGGAGGTCGTTTCCGCCCTTGCCCTTCAGCCGGTCGCGCCCGCCCTGGCCTCGGAGGTCGTCGTCCCCGCCGGCCCCGCGGATGCGGTCGTTCCCAGCTCCGCCGGCGACCACGTCCCGTCCGCTTCGGCCGTTGACCCGATCGTTCCCGGGACCGGCGCAGACGCGGTCGTTGCCACCCAGGGCGTTGATCACGTCGTCACCCCCGAGCGCCCGGATCACGTCTCGCTTCGGGGTCCCGGTCAGGACGTCGTTGCCCGAGGTCCCGGTCATCGTCACCGGCCGACCCAGGCACTGGACCTCGGACGGCTGCTCCCGTTCGAACGACCCGATGTCGCAGCGGGCCCCCTGGGGCCGGGGAACGCCACGCTGGTCGGTGGTCTCGCAGGCCGTGGGCGTCGAGCCGGGCGCGGCCGGGTTCCCGGCATCCACAGCGTCCGATCCCTTCCGGAGCCCGTGCGTGAGCGTCGGCCCGCCGTTGTCGGCCAGGGGGAACAGTTGCGGATTCCGACCGGTGATGTTCCCGGTGGTCGTGCCGGCGATGGTGCAGCCCGTGGTGTCCTCGATCAGGTTATAGCCGCCGGAGCTCAGCGACCCCGAGCAGTCAGCATGCTTGTCCGTGGCGCCCGGGGACTTGTCGGTGTTGTCTCCGTTGATCGTGTTGGAGACGGTCGTGGAGCCCCCTGTGACGGAGATGCCACCGCCGTTCCCCGTCCCGTCGGCGTTGTCGTCCGCGCCGTTGTTGGCCACGGTAACGTTGTTCAGGATGACGGTGCCGCCGGTGACAGCGATACCACCGCCGTGCCCGTCGGCGAGGTTACCGCTGACCGTCACGTTGGACAGCGTGGCGGTTCCGGAATCGACGTGGATAGCGCCTCCATTGCTATCGGACTCGTTGGCCGACGGCGTCACGCCACTCAGCGTCAGGTCGGCCGTGCTATCGATCCCCCACCATCGCCGCTGTCGTTTCCGTTGCGGATGGTCAGATCGGAGGCCGTCAAGGCGTTTCCCGCTCCTGCCAGCACGTCGAACACCCTCTGGAGATCGGCTCCGTCGATCACGACGACTCCGGTCGGATCGAGGGTGACGGAGCTGCTGATGTCGAGATCGCCGTCCGCCGTGTCGTCGGGGGTCCCGTCCTCCGGTATGGCCAGGGTGTACGTGCCGGCCGGGATGGTGATCGTGTCGGGGCCACTCCCCACGGTGCACGCGTCGGACACGGCATCGGTGTTGGCGGAGATGAGGGCCTCTCGCAGCGAACAGTCTCCGTCCGAGTTGACCTCGTCGGCCGTGGTGTTGACCGCGATCGTGGCGGCGTGCGCGGCCGGGGCCACTGCGAACACGCCGACCAGCACCGCGATCGAGAGCAGAAGACGTCCCGTCGTCTTCATGGGATCCCCTCCTGAAGGTCGAGACGAAGCTCCCAGCCGCATTACTTTCCCCGGCTCGGCTCATCGGAACCCCCCGTCTGCCATCGGGCCAGGGCGAACAGGAGGTCCGAGAGACGGTTCAGATATCTGGCGGCCTCGGGGTTCACCTCGCGGCCGGTTTCCCGGAGCTCCACCGTCCGGCGCTCGGCCCGCCTGCACGTGGCCCGGGCCACATCCAGCGCTGCCGAAACGGGGTTCCCGCCGGGGACCACGAACTCATCGGGGAGGTGGGCCTCGTGGCTGTCGATGAGGCCCTCGACCCGCTCGACCATGTCGGGGGTGACCAGCGAGACGGCCGGCTTGAGCTTGGCCCGCTCCTTCGGGTTCGTGGCCAGGTCGGCCCCCACCACGAACAGCGCCCTTTGGACCTCAAGCAGGATCGCCTGGAGGTCCGGGTCGTCCGAGAGGGCTCGGGCCACCCCGAGGTCGGCCACGGTCTCGTCCACGCTCCCGTAGGCCTCCGCTGCCGGGTCCGCCTTGGAGATCCTGGTCCCGTACAGGAGCCCGGTGGTGCCGTCGTCCCCGGTCCTCGTGTAGATCTTGGTCACGCGGATAGGATAGTCCGCGCCGGTCGGAGAGGAGATGGCATCTCGAGGGGCAGAGGAGCCACCCGAAGCACGAGGCACGCACGTGGCCGGCAGGCCTCAGGAACCCCCCAAGCCCCTCGTTCAACGTGTGACACATGTGGGCCTTGTTGAAGCAGTGGCTGTATGCTAGCATCGCTCCGCGTGGGGGCGGGCCGACCGGGCAAAGCGGGACGCCCGACTGGCGCCCGGTCGGTCCCCGCGCCTTTCCTGGCGAGGTGAACCTCTGTGACTGACCCCTGCAGGCTGGTGTTCCTCGGCGGCCTCGGCGAGGTCGGCCGGAACATGGCCGTGCTGGAGATGGGAGGCCGGGCCCTGCTGCTCGACGCCGGGCTCTCCTTCCCCCGGGACGACATGCCGGGGATCGACCTGGTCCTGCCGGACTGGGAGTACCTCCGAGAGCGGGGGGACGCCATCGACGGCGTGGTCCTCACCCACGGCCACGAGGACCACGTGGGCGCGCTGCCGTACCTCGTGCGCGAGATCGACCTCGACGTGTACGCCACCGCCCTGACCCTGGCGCTGCTGGGACCGAAGCTCGAGGAGCACGGGGTGGTCGACCGGGTCCGCACGCACACGATCGAGGCAGGTGGTTCGGCCGATATCGGTCCGTTCCGGGCCCGGTTCCATCGGGTCACCCACTCGATCCCCGACGGCGTGGCGGTGGCCGTGGACACCCCGTTCGGCACCCTCCTCCACACGGGAGACTTTCGCCTGGACCCGACGCCGATCGACGACCGGCTCACCGACCTCCAGGGGATCGGCGACGAGGGCCACCGGGGCGTGCACGTGCTCCTGTCCGACTCCACCGGCGCCGAGCGAACCGGCACGGTGCCGAGCGAGCGCACCGTCGGCCCGATCATCCGCGAGATCGTCGAGGATGCCCCCCGGCTGGTGGTGGCGGCCTGCTTCGCCAGCCACATCCACCGGATCCAGCAGATCTGCGACGCGGCCGTGGCGTCGGGACGGAAGGTGGCGTTCCTCGGCCGGAGCATGCTGAACACCGTCGAGCAGGCCGGGCCGCTGGGACATCTCCGGGTGGACCGGGACGACGTGGTGGAGATCGAACGCCTCGGTGATCTGGATCCCCGTGGTGTGTGCGTGGTTTCCACCGGCAGCCAGGGCGAGCCGCTGTCCGCCCTGGCCCTGATGGCCGCCAGGGAGCACAAGCACGTGAAGCTCCAGGAACACGACACCGTGATCCTCTCGGCGTCGGTGATCCCGGGGAACGAGGTTTCCATCAACCGGGTGATCGACGGCCTGTACCGAACGGGCGCCACGGTGTTCCACGTCGGGACCGCGCCCGTGCACGTCTCCGGCCATGCCGCGGCCGACGAGCTGAAGCTGATGCTGAACCTGGTCAAGCCCCGGTGGTTCGTCCCCATCCACGGCGAGCGGAGGCACCTGGCCAACCACGCCAGGCTGGCTCGCGAGGTGGGCATCCCCGGCGACCACGTCCTGGTGTGCGAGGACGGCGACGTGGTCGAGGTGGGGGAGTCCCTGCGGGTGGTGGAGCGGGTCCAGGCGGGCATGACCCTGGTGGACGGGCTCGGCATCGGGGACGTCGGCCACGAGGTCCTCCGGGACCGGCGCAAGCTCGCCGGGGACGGGGTGGTGATCGTGGTGGTGACCGCCGACGCCCACAGCGGGGAGGTGCTGGCGGGCCCCGATATCGTCACCCGCGGGTTCGTCCACGACGAGACGTCCGAGGAGATCCTGGAGGAGGCCCGGCGGCGCACGCTGTCCTCGCTCGAGGAGGTCGTCGAGGAGGAAGGTGGCGGCGACCCGGCCATCCTCAAGCAGCACGTTCGGCGGACCCTGGGCCGGTATTTCTTCGAGGTCATTCAGCGGAAACCGATCATCGTTCCCGTCATCATGGAGGTCTGATGGCGAAGTCGAAGCGGCGCTCGAAGCGGAAGCGGTCCAAGGGTCGGATCGCCGGGGCGGGCCGGCGGCTGGCCGGGCACCTCGGCGAGCAGATCGCGGACGCGGTTGGGATCGGCCTGGTCGTGCTGGCCGTGCTGACCGCCCTGGGCATCTGGTTCGACGCGGCCGGCCCGCTCGGCCGCGGCCTGACCGTCCTGGTCCGGGGCGGGTTCGGGATCTCCGGATACGCCTTCCCGGTGTTGGCCCTGTGGTGGGGGGTGATCCTGGTGCGGGGCACCGCCGACGAGGACCGGGGCCGGATGCTGATCGGCGTGTGGATGACCCTGCTCGGCGGCCTGGGGATATGGTCGCTCCTGGCCGGGAACCCCAACCCGGTAGGCGGGTACGAGCCCCTGCGCGACGGCGGGGGGCTGGTCGGCGCGGCGGTGGCCTGGCCGCTCTCCCGGCTGCTGTCCTCGTGGGGCGGGGCCGTGGTGTGCGTCGCCCTCACGATCCTCGGCGTCCTGGTGTTCACCGCCACCCCGATGTCGGCGGTGATCGAGGCGCTCCGCCGCCCCTTCGAGCCCGGCGATGAGGACGAGCCGGCGCCGGCCCCCCGACGAGCGGCCCGCGTGGAGCGACCCGAGCTCGAGCATGCGGTGACCGGTCCGGCCTTCCCCGAGGAAGTGGAAGAAGAGGACGAGCCGGAGCCGGAGACGCCCGCGGCCACGACCAGGGCGCGCCGCGGCGGAGGCGGCTACTCCCTGCCGCCCCTCGACCTCCTCCGGCACGCGCCGCCCACCGCCGGGGGCGGCCGGGACGAGCGGCAGGTGATGGAGACCCTGGAGCAGACCCTGGAGAGCTTCGGCGTGGACGCCCGTGTGGCGGGCTTCACCCGAGGTCCCACCGTGACGCTGTACGAGGTCAATGTGGGCGAGGGCACCAAGGTCAAGAAGGTCCTGGCGCTCGGCGACGACATCGCCTACGCGCTGGCCACCCCGGACGTGCGGATCATCGCCCCGATCCCCGGGAAGTCGGCGATCGGGGTGGAGGTCCCCAACGACACCCGCGACTTCGTCGTCCTCGGCGACGTCCTCCGCTCGAAACCGGCCAAGGACGAGCGGCACCCGCTGGCCGTCGGTCTCGGGAAGGACGTCCACGGCCGCTCGGTGCTGGTCCGGCTCAGCACGATGCCCCATCTGCTGATCGCCGGCGCCACCGGGGCCGGCAAGTCGAGCCTCATCAACGCGTTCGTCATCTCGACGCTGATGCGCTCGACCCCCGATGACGTTCGCCTGATGCTCGTCGACCCGAAGCGGGTCGAGCTCTCGCACTTCGCCGACCTGCCGCACCTGATCTCGCCGGTGATCGTGCACCCGAAGCGCGCCGCCGAGGCCCTCGGCTGGGTGGTCCGGGAGATGGAGCTGCGCTACGAGCAGCTCGCCACGGTCGGCATGCGCGACATCGACACGTACAACGCCCACGTGGCCGACGGGACGCTGCGGATCCCCCCGGGCCGAGAGGACGACTTCGAGCGCCTCCCGTACATCCTGGTGGTGATCGACGAGCTGGCCGACCTGATGATGGTGGCTCCCCGGGACGTCGAGGACGCCATCTGCCGGATCGCCCAGATGGCCAGGGCCGTGGGGATCCACCTGGTGGTGGCCACCCAGCGACCGTCGGTCGACGTGGTCACCGGGCTCATCAAGGCCAACATCCCCTCCCGGATCGCGTTCATGACGGCCAGCGCGGCCGATTCCAGGGTGATCCTCGACGTCGGCGGCGCGGAGAAGCTCCTCGGCCACGGCGACATGCTGTTCCTGCCCTCGTCGGCGTCGCGGCCGCACCGGATCCAGGGCGCCTGGGTCACCGAGAAGGAGATCGAGGCGGTGGCGAACCACGTCCGCCACCAGCGGGAGCCCGACTACGTGCAGGGGATCGAGGGCCTGGGCCGGCCCCCCAGCGCGGACGAGGAGGTCGGTGCGGGGGACGACGACGACCTGGTCCGCCAGGCCGCCGAGCTGGTGATCCGGTCCCAGCTCGGCTCGACCTCGATGCTGCAGCGCAAGCTGAAGGTGGGCTTCGCCAGGGCCGGACGGATCATGGATCTCCTGGAGGAGCGGGGAATCGTGGGCCCGTCGCAGGGCTCGAAGCCCCGAGACGTCCTGATGACCTGGGAGGAATGGGCCGAGTCCCACGCCCCCACCGGCTGACCGGTCGGAAGACGCACCGCACGCAGTAGAATCTCGTTCCCTCCATGAAGCAGGAAACCGGGACCGGGATCGGACGGGCGCTGCGCGCTGCCAGGCTGCGCCGAGGCAAGAGCCTCGAGGAGGCCAGCAGGGACACGCGGGTCCGGATCGACTACCTCGACGCTCTTGAGCGCGAGTGGTTCGACGCGCTCGGCTCCGAGGTGTACGTCCGCGGGTTCCTTCGCTCCTACGCCAGGTACCTCGGCCTGAAGCACGACAAGGTGATCGCCGCGTACGAGCGGGCTTTCGATAGCGGCACGCCCGGCCCGTCGCCGGTGGAGCGTTCCCCGGGGGTCACGCCGACCGAGGCCGTCGTCCTCACGGAGAAGAAGCGGCCGAACTGGCTGCTGGCATCGGGCGTCGGCCTCATCGTGCTGGCCGCGGCGGCCGCCATCGGCCTGCTGAACCGGAACACGTCCGTGCCCGAGCCCGCGGACGTCGCCCGGCCCCCGTCCGTCCCGGTCCTGCCCAGGACCGTCGAGGTCGGCCTGATCTCCCACCAGGCCATCGACGTGGAGGTGGTCATCGACGGGGACCGGGTGGAGCGGTTCCCCCTCGAGGAAGGTCAGGGGCGCTCGTTCGAGGGCGAGCGGAACATCCTGGTTCGGCTGTCGGAGGGTGGGGTGACCGAGGTGATCGTGAACGGCCACCGGCTCAGGGCGCCGGGGGACCGGCACGCTCCCTTCGAGGCCACGTACACGCCGGACAGCTTCCGGGAGCAGTCATCGCCGTCGAGCCCCGGCGCGTGAGGCCCCTGGGTCTTGGCTGGCCGAACGTCATCTCGATCTTCCGCATCCTGCTGGCCCCCGTCCTGGTGGTGCTGGTGCTGTCGGAGACCGACACCGCCGCCGGGGTGGCGGCCGCGGTGTTCGTGTTCGGCGCGCTGACCGATGGGCTCGACGGCTACCTCGCCCGCCGGTACGCGGGCGCCACGGCGCTGGGGCAGTGGCTCGACCCCCTGGCCGACAAGGTACTGGTGACGGCGCCGGTGGTGGCCCTGACGATCACCGGCCGCTTCCCGGCGTGGGCGACCGCGGTCATCGTCCTCCGGGAGTTCGCGGTATCGGCGCTCCGGGCCTGGCTCGGCACCCGGGGCGTGGCCATGCCGGCCTCGCCGTGGGGGAAGATCAAGACCGCCGTGCAGATGGTGCTGGTCCCCCTGTACCTGCTCCCGCTCGGACCGGCGGCCGATCCGTGGCGGCTGGGAGTCCTGTGGGCGGCCGTCATCCTCACGCTGTGGTCTGGGCTCGACTACTTCTGGAAGGCGGCCACCCGCCGGTGAGGGCCGAGATCCTGGGCGTGGGAACCGAGATCCTCCTGGGGCAGATCGCGAACACGAACGCGCAGTGGATGTCACAGCGGCTGGCCGAGATCGGGGTGGACGTCCTCCACCACCAGGTCGTGGGCGACAACGTGCCGCGCATCGCCGAGGCCATCGCGCTGGCGACGTCCCGGGCCGACGTGGTGCTGGTGACCGGGGGCCTCGGTCCGACCGGGGACGATGTGACCAGGGAGGCCGTGTCCGCGGCGGCCGGGGTCGGGCTGGTGCGCACCCCGGAGATCGAGGATTACCTCCGGGACAAGTTCCGGCGGATGCAGCGGGAGATGCCGGAGTCGAACCTGGTCCAGGCGGACGTCCCCGAGGGGGCCCGGTACCTCCTGCCCGAGCGTGGCACCGCGCCCGGCCTCGTCCTCGAGCTCGCCGGCGGGACCCGCGTCTACGCGGTCCCGGGCGTGCCGGCGGAGATGCGCGAGATGATGGAGGAGACGATCCTTCCCGAGCTCCGGTCGATCGCCGGACCGGCGGGGATCGTGTCTCGGGTGCTCAAGGTGGTCGGCATCCCCGAGGCCAGCGTGGGGGAGCTGCTCGACGACCTGTTCCGATCCTCGTCGAACCCGACCGTGGCCTACCTGGCGTCCGCCGGCGAGGTCCGGGTCCGCCTGACCGCCAAGGCCTCCTCGCCCGAGGAGGCGTCCGTGCTGATCGAGCCGGTGGAGCGCCAGGTCCGAGAGCGGCTGGGGGACCGGGTGTTCGGCACCGACGACGAGGAGCTCGAGGAGGTCCTGGGACGGCTGCTCCTGGAGCGAGGCCTGAGCGTGGCCGTGGCCGAGTCGGTCACCGGCGGGGGGCTGACGTCCCGGATCGTCCACGTGCCCGATTCCTCGCGGTACTTCCTCGGAGGGATCGTGGCGTACTCGGCGGAGGCGAAGGCCGAGCTGCTTCGGGTGTCAAAAGAGACGCTGGAAGGCCCGGGGATGGTGAGCGAGACGTGCGCGGTGGAGATGGCCCGCGGCGTCCGTGCGGCGTTCGGGGCCGACGTCGGCGTGGCCACCACCGGGGTGGCCGGCCCCGAGCCGCTCGAGGGTCACGCGCCCGGCGAGGTGTGGGTGGCGGTGTCCGGCCCGGGGCGGGAGGAGGCCCGCCGGTTCGTGGCCCCCGGGGACCGCGATCAGGTCCGAAGATGGGCCGAGCAGACCGCCCTGGACCTGACCCGCCGCACCCTGCTGGAGGGCTGATGGCCCGGGACCGGGCGGCCCGTCCCGAGGCGGCACCGCTGCGGCTGTTCGCCGCGGTGGACCTTCCCCCTCGGGTCCGCGAGGAGATCGAGCGGGCCATCGAGCCGTGGCGGGAGCGCCTCCCGGGAGGCCGGTGGGTCAAGCCGGAGAACTGGCACGTCACCGTGAAGTTCCTGGGCCGGACATGGCCCCGCCTGGTGGCCCCCGTGACCGAAGCGGTCCGCGAGGCCGCCGCCGCCATCCGCCCGTTCCGCGTCGGGGTGGAGGGGATGGGCGTGTTCCCCGGCCCCGGCAGGGCCCGGGTGCTGTGGGTGGGCCTCGTGGACCGGGACGACAGTCTGCCGGCCCTGGCCCGGGCGCTCGACGACCGCCTGGCCGACGAGTTCCCCCCCGAGAAGCGGGGCTTCACCCCGCACCTCACGGTGGCCAGGTTCAACCCGCCGGCGGCGGTCCGGGACCATGTCGAGGAGCTGGCCGCCACCGCGTTCGACGTCGCGCCGTTCCGGGTGGGCGAGCTCGTGCTGTACCGGAGTCATCTCTCGCCGCGCGGAGCGCGGTACGAGCCGCTGGAGCGGTTCCCCCTCCGGGGCTGAGCCCTAGGAGGGCTCGACGAGGGCGTCCACGGCCACCACGCCGGTGCCGTCGACGAACAGCGGGTTGATCTCGACCGTGGCCAGCCCGGTGGCCGTGACCAGGTCGAGGAGCCGGAGCGCGCAGTCGATGACGCGATCGGCCGGGAACCGCCGTCCCCGGGCCCCCTCGAGGAGGAGCCGTCCCCACTCAGTGGAGGAGAGTGCCCGCCGAACCGTTCGATCCGACGCCGGGCCGGCCACCACCACCGACTGCTGAAGGGCCTCGGTCCAGGCGCCGCCCAGGCCCAGGAGGGCGCACGCCCCGTACTGTTCGTCCTCGAACGCGCCCACGATCAGCTCGAGGTCGGCCCGCCGCTGCTCCGCCACGAGCACGGCCGGAGCCATCCCCAGCAGGTCCCTGACCGCCACCTCCACCTGCCCCGGCGAGCCCAGGCCGACGCGGACGCCGCCGGCCTCGGTCTTGTGGTCGAGGCCCGGGCCGGAGATCTTGGCAACCACGGGGAAGCCGATGCGTCCGGCCGCGGACACGGCGTCCTCGACCGAGCCGACCTCCTCCTCGCGGGGCACCGGGATCCCGGCCGCCGCCAGGAGACGCTTCGCCCCGGCCTCGGTCCATCCGTCGGTCTCCGCGGCGGCCCTGGCCGCGTCGGCCATGGGGAGCGGGTCCCGGAGGGCGGCCGGCTCTTCTCGCCACGCCTGCCATCGGGCCATCGCGGCGAGCGACCGCAGCGTCCGAGAGGCACCCCGGACCACCGGGATCCGGCGCTCCCAGCACGCCCGGAGGGTCGCCTCGTCCGCTGACTCGGACCCGCCGTAGGCCAGGAGCACGACGCAGCCGGGACGGTCCACGGCCTCGATGCCGGCGCGGACGAAGACCCGCTCCGACTCGGCCCGGGCCAGGAACTTGTCGAGGCCGAGGACCACGAGGTGCGGCTGGCTGTCGAGGAGGATCGGCAGCCCGTCCCGGTAGATCGCCTCGGACCGGTCCAGGGGCCACAGGTCGAGCGGGTTCGCGGCCAGCGGATCCAGGGACGGGAACCGTGCCCGGAGGGCGTCGATCGCTCCCGGAACCGGCGGGAGGTCCACGCCGTGGGCCTCCGCGAGGTCGGCAAACAGGTTCGACTGGCCCCCGGAGTCGCCCGCGTACACCAGCCGTCCGGGGGGACGCTCCAGACGCTTGCCCAGGAGCTCCAGGGCGGCCTGCAGCTCGTCGAGGTCCTCCACCTCCAGGGCGCCGGCGTCCCGGAGGACCGCGGAGAAGACCTCGGCGTCGCCGGCCAGCGCGCCGGTGTGGGCCACGGCGCCGCCGCGGCCGGCGTCGGAACGTCCCACCTTCAGGGCCACCACGACCTTCCCGGCCTCCACAGCCCCCCGGAGGGCCGCCCGGAACGACCCGGGACGACGGATCCCCTCGACGAACAGGCCGATCACCTCGGTCCGGGGATCCTCGACCAAGAACTCCAGGACCGAGGTCATGTCGAGGGACAGCTCGTTGCCCACGGAGACGATGTGCGAGAACCCGATCCGCCATGGCATCGACGTGAACAGCTCGCACACCGAGCCCGACTGGGAGACCAGGGCCACCCGCCCGGGTTGGAGGTCAGGGTCGAGGGTGCCCACGTACGGGACCACGCCGTGGTGGAGCGAGGCGAACCCCATGCAGTTCGGCCCCACCGCCTCCATGCCGGTCTCCTCGATGGCCGCCCGGAGATCGGCCTCCACCTCCCGGCCGCCCTCGTTGGCCCCCGCCCCGGGGATCACCGCCGAGGTCACTCCGCCCGCGGCCGCTGTGCGGATGGCGTCGGCCAGCCGGGGGGCCCCCACGGCGAACACGGCCAGGTCCACCGGCCCGGCCTCCTCGAACGTGGGGAACGTGAGGACGTCGTCCACCGGCTGGCCCGAGGGGTGGATGCCCACCACCCGGCCGGGGAAGCGGGCCAGGTTGCCCAGGGTGAGCCGGGCGATCTCGTTGCGGGGCGAGGCCCCCACCACGGCGATCCCCCCCGCCTCCAGGCAGCGCTCGAACCCCATCGCGGGCCAGTGTGCGGCACCGTGAGGCCCGCTCGCCACCGTGATAGCGTATGTGCTATCGTCCAGGGTATGGACGCGGCCAGGGTTCTTCGACAGGCCAGGCGGCGGGCCGGGCTGACCCAGCGGGAGTTGGCGGCCCGGGCCGGGGTGGCCCAGTCCGTGGTCGGGCGGATCGAGACCGGCGCGGTGATCCCCCGCGTGGACACCCTCGACCGGCTCCTTGCCGCGGCCGGCCAGGGGCTCGAGTCGACCCCCCGCCCCGGGCGCGGAGTAGACCGGACCCTCGGAAGAGGGCTCCTGGCGCTCACTCCCGGCGAACGGGCCCGTGTGGCCGCCCGGAACGATCGGAACGTGATGGAGGTGTCGAGACGTGCCAGGCGGACGGGTCCGGTTCGAACCGCTTGATGCGCTGGAGATCCTGGTCAAGCACCGAGCTCGATTCGTCGTGATCGGAGGATTCGCGGCGCAGCTCCACGGATCCCCGATGCTCACGCAGGACATCGACGTCTGTTACGCGCGGGACGACGTGGACCTCGAGCGCATGGCGGCCGCCCTGCAGGAGCTGCGGGCGACGCTCCGGGGGGCGCCCCCCGACGTGCCGTTCGTCCTCGACGCCAAGGCCCTGCGGATGGGGGACCGCTTCACGTTGGACACAGACGCGGGAGCACTCGATATCCTCGGTCACCCGTCGGGGGCCCCAGGCGGCTACGAGGAGCTGGAGCGGAGCGCAGACGAGTTCGATCTGGGAACCATCACGGTCAGGGTGGCCTCCATCGACGACCTCATCCGGATGAAGCGGGCGGCAGGACGCCCCAAGGACCTCGCGGCCGTCGAGGAGCTGGGCGCGCTGCGCGACGAGATCGACGAACGGGCCATGGCCGAGCGACGACGGCGGCGACGGCGCCCCCGCGGGTCGAAATAAGACGGGAGGGGGGTCATGCGGGAGCATGAGGAGGAGCACGAGAGCCTGGAGGCCGGCGGGGCCGAGCCGATCGAGGACGAGCCCGTTCCGGCCGGCATCGGCCGGGTCGTGGAGGAGGGCCTGGGTCCCGGCAGGCCCAAGCGCGTGGCCGTGATCGGCGCCGGGATGGCCGGCCTGGCGTCCGCCCTCGAGCTGAAACGGGCCGGGCACCACGTGACGGTCCTGGAGGCCCAGAATCGGGTCGGCGGCCGCATCCTCACCTGCCGGGACTTCGCGCCCGGCCTGTACTCGGAGTTCGGCGCGATGCGCCTGCCCCGATCCCACGACCTCACGCTGGCGTACTGCGACAGGTTCGACCTGGAGCTGCGTCCCTTCGTCATGGGGAACCCGAGGGGTCTGGTCCACGTGGGCGGTCAACGGATGACGATCGAGGAGGCCGGGCGCGATCCGTCGCGGCTCCCGTTCGAGCTCGCGGAGCACGAGCGCGGCCGGACCGCCGACGAGATGTGGGCCGAGGCGATCGGGGAGATCCGCGAGCTCCTGGAGCGCGAGGGGGAGGGGGCCTGGGAGACCATCGTGGCAGAGTACGACCGGTACTCGCTCTCGGAGTTCCTCCAGGCCCGCGGGTTCTCGGACGGGGCCATCGAGTACTACGCGGTGATGAACTTCGTCGAGGCCGACATGAACAACGCCGTCGTGGAGGTGCTCCGCGAGGAGCTCGGAGGTGCGTACGTGGACATGCAGGAGGTGGTGGGGGGATGGACCGGCTGCCCAACGCCCTCTACCGGGAGCTGGAGCGGGAGGTCCGGTTCGGGCACGAGGTCCACGCGATCGAGCAGGACGAGTCCGCGGTGACCCTGCACGTGAGGACCGAGGCCGGGCGGTTCTCGATGGCCGCGGACCGGGTGATCTGCACGCTCCCGTTCCCGGTGCTCCGGACGATCGAGATCCGGCCGGCGTTCGACCGCGGCAAGCAGCGGGCCATCCGCCAGCTCAACTACCACGCCTCCACGAAGGTGCTGTTCCAGGTCCGCCGGCGGTTCTGGGAGGAGGAGGAGGGGATCCTCGGCGGCGCCACGGTGACCGATCTGCCGGTCCGCCGGCTCAACTACCCGACGCCGGACCCGGACACCGAGCGAGGGGTCCTCCTGGCCCCGTACACGTGGGGACAGGACGCCCTCCAGTGGGGGGCCATGGACCCGGAGACTCGGCTGGAGGAGGCCCTCCACGACGTGGCCCAGATCCACCCCCAGATCCTCGAGGAGTTCGAGGTGGGGGCGTCGCACGCCTGGTACAGCGACCGGTGGGCCCGGGGGGCCTTCGCCCTGTTCGCCCCGGAGCAGCAGACCGACCTCCAGGAGGACATCGTCCGTCCCGAGGGCCGGGTCCACTTCGCCGGCGAGCACTGCTCGCTCTATCACGCCTGGATCCAGGGGGCCCTCGAGTCCGGCATCCGGGCCGCCCTCGAGGTTCACGCGGCACAGAGCTGACGGTCAGCCGTCGTCGAACGAGCGGACCCGGCCGAGGTGGGGCCAGACCGTGATGGTCGCCGACCCGTACTGGGCCACCGTCACTGTGGACCACAGCCCGTCCGGCACGCGCCACGCCCGGATCACGTCGGTGCTCCCGTCGTCGAGCGCGATGTAGTGCCGCCCCGGGTCGTCGCTCGACCGGCCGAACGTCCGCAGTCGCAGCACCTGCCCGGTGACGCGCCGGGTCCGACCGAGGTCGGCGATCGACCGGACCAGGGTGACGATCGACCACAGGCCGATGACGGCGCCGGCCGACCACGCGGCCACGGCCAGCCCCCGCACCAACGCGATCAGGCCCGGCGGATCGCCGAGGCCCGGCTGGGGCCAGCCGATCCCCATCCCCGATCGGAGCAGGCCGGCGGACACGCCCACTCCCACCAGGGACACCCCGAGGGCCACGGGCGGAAGCCAGCCCCATGCCGGGGGCCACAGGAACGGGAACCGGATCCGCACCTCGCGCCACCGGCCGCCGGCGTTGCTCCACGCCCGGCGGTCCTCCTCGGCGCCCATCGGGATGGCCTCCACGGCGGCCCTGGCCACGCCGAACGCCGCCGCGTAGGCCAGGTAGCGCTCCCAGACCGCCACCGAGGCCGGCGGGAGATCGTCGAACGCGCCGGCCTGGAGGAATCCGCGGACGTCCACCCACCGGCCGGCCGCCTCCAGCCCCACGTCGGTGTCCCGCTGCTCCCTGCGCTCCCGGATCAGCGCCACGATCACCGTGGCGCCGGCGAGAACCACCGCCGCCGCGCCCCACTCGAGCGTCGCCAACAGCGCCAGGGCCGCCGGGACGAACGCCGCTCCTGAGGCCAGCGACAGCGCCCGGCCATCCCACCGGTCCCGGGAGAGGCCACGGGCCTGGGCGTCATCGATCACCTCGTTCCGGAAGTCCCGCCACCACCGCCGGGCATGCTTGCGGGGGCCCGACGTCAGGGCCGCCGCGGGGATGACGCCGTCAGAGGCTCGCCGCCGGACCAGCTCTAGCACCCGCCGCTCGTAGGGGAGGAGCGCATCGTCGCTCGCCTCGTCGTCATCGAGGAGCCGTACCCGGGCTTCCTGCCGCAGGCCCTCGATCTCCACGACCCTCCGCGCGGCCAGATCGAGGAGGGTGGCGGTGACGGCGTCCCGCCGGGGGTCGAAGTCGTTGGCGAGCATGCCGGCCACGGCGGGGGGCTCCGTTCCCAGCTCGGGCAGCTCCCGGCCGACGGCGGACGACGGGGCCGTCGACCGGGCGTCCCTGGGGCGCCGGGCCCACCGGAGCCCGCCGAGGAGGGCCAGCCAGGCCAGGACCGCGGCCCCGGTGGCCACCAGTGCGGGGGTCCGGATCGACTCCAGGCGGCTCTCCAGGCCTGAGTCGCGGATCAGCCTGGCGACCAGGGCCAGGAGGAGACCGAGCCCGACCAGGACCGCCACGACCGCGGCGCAGCCGAGCGCCGCCCCGCGGCCGGTCCGCACCCGGATACACGCCATGGCTCGCTCAGGTTGGGGGGTCCAGGGTCCTCGGTCAAACGGGGGTGATTGACTTCGAACATCTGTTCGAATAATGTTGGCCGGTCCAGGGACTTGACACGGGTGTAATTCAGGAGGTGTTATTCATGTCAGCGGCGCTGGCTAGCGTGTCGGCGAAGCCGCACGAGGAGGTTCCGCCGGTGGAACGGGAGAAGATGCTGGAGCTCGCGCTTCAGCAGATCGAGAAGCAGCACGGCAAGGGCGCGGTGATGCGCCTCGGCGAGCACGCCGGGGTGAACGGTGTGGGGGTGATCCCCACCGGCTCGCTGGCGCTCGATGTGGCGCTGGGCATCGGGGGCTTCCCGCGGGGGCGGATCGTCGAGGTGTACGGGCCCGAGGGGTCCGGCAAGACCACGGTGTGCCTCCACGTGATCGCCGAGGCCCAGGCCAAGGGCGGCATCACCGCGTTCATCGACGCCGAGCATGCCCTCGACCCGATCTACGCCCGCACGCTCGGGGTGAACATCGACGAGCTGCTGGTGTCCCAGCCCGACAACGGCGAGCAGGCCCTGGAGATCGCCGACCTCCTGGTGCGGTCGGGGGCCGTGGACCTGGTGGTGATCGACTCCGTGGCCGCGCTCGTCCCCCGTGCCGAGATCGAGGGCGAGATGGGGGACTCCCACGTCGGGCTCCAGGCCCGGCTGATGTCCCAGGCCATGCGGAAGCTGGCGGGCTCGCTGTCGCGGTTCGACACGACCGCGATGTTCATCAACCAGCTCCGGGAGAAGATCGGGATCATGTTCGGCAACCCGGAGACGACCCCGGGTGGGCGGGCCCTGAAGTTCTATTCGTCGGTGCGACTCGACGTGCGGAAGATCGACAACCTCAAGGACGGCACCGACGTGGTCGGCTCGCGGGTGCGGGCCAAGGTGGTCAAGAACAAGCTGGCCCCGCCGTTCCGCCTGGCCGAGTTC
>JBOGVU010000016.1:0-40929 GCA_050692915.1 Actinomycetota bacterium
CCGCCATGGTCTCCTGGACCTCTTGGATCGAGACGCCGGCGGCGTTCGGATACTCCAGGACGGCCCCTCCCTCGAAAGCGATGCTGAGGTTGAGCTGGCGCACGAACAGCCCACCCAGCGACAGGATGACCAGCGTCCCCGAGAGAAGGAACCACCACCGGCGGCGGCCGATGATGTTCATGTGGAACTCCCGCTGGCCGCGGAGCACCGAGATGGCGTGGCCGATCCTCATCGACTCCCCTCCGCGACCGGCTGCGGCGCTTCCTGGGCCACCCCGCTTCGCAGCCCCATCCCCGGCAGATCGGACAGCCGACGGCTCCTGGCGATGAGGAAGACCGTGGGCCGCTTGAAGAAGTACACGACGAACAGGTCCAGGAGCGTCGCCAGCCCCAGGGTTAGGGCGAAGCCCCGCACCGAACCGATCGCCAGGAGGTACAGGATGATGGCGGCCACGATCGTCACGGTGTTGGCCGCCAGGATCGTCCGCCACGCGGCGGAGAACGCCGGGGCCACGGCCGCTCGCGGGGTCTTCCCCTTCCGGACCTCGTCCTTCAGGCGCTCGTAGAACACGATGTACGAGTCCGCGGCGATGCCGAGCGACACGATGACGCCCGCCACGCCGGCCAGCGTGAGGCTGTAGCCGACCGCCTGACCGAGGAGGGCCACCAGGGTCAGCGACAGGAGGCCCCAGATGGCCATCCCGAACCAGGTCACGATGCCGAGGAGCCGGTAGTAGAACGCCAGGTACAGGCACAAGAGGATGAGGCCGGCGACCCCCGCAAGGATGCCCTGGCGGAGCGACTCGCGGCCCAGCGTGGCGCTCACGGTCTGCACCTCGGACTGCTCCAGCTCCACCGGCAGGGCGCCGGTCTGGAGGACCACGACCAGGTCCCTGACCTCGGGCTCGGTGAAGTCCCCGGTGATCACGCCGGAGCCGGCGGTGATGGGGCTGTTCACCGCCGGCGCCGACTCCACCCGGCGATCGAGGACGATGGCCAGCTGTCGGTCGTCGGTCTCCACGTTCGGGTCTCCGGCCATGTCGGTGGTGATCTCCCCGAACCGGTCGCTGCCCTCGCTGTTCAGCTCGAAGTTCACCCGCCATCCCGGCGTGTCCCCCGGCGCGGTGCTCACCGGGTCGGAGAAGCTGGCCCTGGCCTCGCTGATGACCTCGCCGGTCATCAGAACTTCGCTGAGCCGGTACAGGACCGGGTCCTGCCCCTCGGGCCGGTTCGCGTCCGGGAACACGACCTCCTCGTTCTCGGGCGACCCCGGGGTGACCTCGGTCTCCTCGTACTGCTCGCTCCCGGGTGGGATCGTCTCCAGCACCTCGCGGAACTCGAGGCGGGCGGTCCGCCCGATCAGCTCGAGGAGCCGCTGCTGGCTCCGCCCCGTGGCCCGGGGGATCTGCACCTGGATGTTCAGGTCGCTCTGCCGGGTGATGTCGGGCTCGGCCACCCCAACCCGGTCGACCCGTTCGCGGATCGTCTCCAGGGTCCGGTCGATGACGGGCGACGGCGTGCCGGGGGGTGCCGTGAGGACCACCGAGACCCCTCCGACCAGGTCGAGGCCCAGCTGGGGGGCCAGGCCCCACACGAGGAAACCAGCAACGGAGAAGCCCACCAGGATCAGGACGAACACGATCGAGACCACCAGGCCGCGTATCGACCTCACAGCAGCGATGCCCCGTTGATGTCGAGGTGGAACGAGCAGTCGAGCTGCTCGGCGGCCCGCCGGCACATCATCATCCGGCCCAGGAAGATCTCGAAGTACTCCATGACGTGGGAGATCGTGGTGTCGATGGTCAGCTCGAGCGTGATCGTCTTCGCGTCCGCGTCCACCCGGAGGAAGGACTGCTCGGCCGCGTAGTTGACCCGGTCGTGGATGTCGAAGTCGATCTGCGCGGTCTTCCGGACCCGGGACCGGTGCACGTCGGACTTGTCGGCCAGGATGACCGCTGCGGCGATGGGACCCGCCCCCATTCCATCGTCCTCCTCGTGGTTCCCAACCGCGGACAGGATGTAGCCGAGGTCCGCCGGGGGGAGCCGGTCGGACAGCACCTGGTGCACGAGGACGGCCCCGGTCTGCCCGTGGCCCCACCGAGAGATGGCGTTCCCGATGTCATGGAGATACCCGCCGATCGCCGCGAGCTGCGTATCGCGCTCGTCGAACCCGAGCCGGCTCATCACGTTGAAGGCGATCCTGGCGGTGAGGTTCGCGTGCCGGAACCCGTGCTCTGTGAACCCGAGACCGTCCATGACCCGATCCGCCGCCGAGATGTACGCGGAGAGGACCGGGTCCTGCTGAACGTCTTCGAGGGTGAGCGAGGCCGCGTCGGGGCGCGGTGCCTCCTTCGTCACGACTCCTCGCTCGCCTCCTGCTCCTCCAGGCCCTCCTGGACGAACTTGCGAGCCACGGCCTGCTTGATGAACCGGATCCGGGTCCCCGAGCCGGCGTCCAGGGTCACGCTCTCCTCGTCCATGGACTCGATCGTGCCGAACATCCCGCCGATCGTGACCACCTCGTCACCGACGGACAGGCTGTTCACCAGCTCGCGCTGCTGGCGGGCCCGGCGCTGCTGGGGGCGGATCAGCAGGAAGTAGAAGATGGCGACCATCAGCGCCAGGGAGATCAGGAACGTTACGTTCCCCGTCCCCTGCTGGGCCACCAGGGATGCGGATGCGATCATGTGTGTCCCTCCATGAAAAACGGCGGCTCAGCCGCCGATCGGCTCCCCATATTATTGCGCCTCCCCAGCCCCGACAACGGGCCGGCCCGGAAGGGGTCCCGGGCCACAGGCCGGTATCATCCGACACGCCCATGGACGGCGTGACCGCACCCGCGAGGCCCCGTTGGCGAGGGAGGCTTCACCAGGTCGCCTTCTTCGTCTCGGTCCCGGCCGGCGTCTGGCTGGTGGCCATCGCATCGACGCTCGCGGCCCGGATCGGCGCCGCGATCTACGCGATCAGCCTCGCGGCAATGTACGCGGCCAGCGCGGCGCTCCACCGGGTCGAATGGGGGCCCCGGGCCCTGGGCCGGATGCGCCACCTGGACCACTCCATGATCTTCGTGGTGATCGCCGGGACATACACGCCGTTCGCCCTGCTGGCCCTCCGGCCGCCGTGGTCGACGGTGATCCTCGCGGTGGCGTGGGGCGGCGCCGCCCTGGGGGTCGGTGTCCGCCTGGCCTCGAGGCGCTTCAAGATCCTGGAGGGCACCCTCTACCTCGTGCTCGGATGGATCGGGGCCATCGTCCTGCCCTGGGTGATCGGCCGGCTCGGTCCCATCGGCACGAGCCTGATGATCGCCGGGGGCCTCTTCTACACGGTCGGCGCCGTTCTGTTCTGGCTCCGCCGTCCCACGCTCCGCCCCGAGGTATTCAGCTACCACGAGGTGTGGCACGTCCTGGTCGTCTGCGGGAGCCTCTGTCACTACGGCATGATCCTGTACCTCGTGGTCCGGGCCTGATCTACCGCCGCAGGAGCTACACCAGGCGGCCGTCGGGGGCCCTGCCGAGGTGACGGTATGCGGCCTCGGTGGCCACCCGTCCCCGGGGGGTGCGCTGGAGGAACCCGATCTGGAGGAGGTACGGCTCGTAGACCTCCTCGATGGTCCCGGTCTCCTCCCCCACGGCCGCGGACAGCGTGGACAGGCCGACCGGCCCCCCGTCGAACCGCTCCACGAGCGCCGAGAGGATGCTCAGGTCGAGTCGATCGAGGCCCCGCTCGTCCACCTCGAACAGGGCCAGGGCGTCTGCGGCGGCCTCCAGGGTGATCCGGCCGTCGCCCCGGACCTGCGCGTAGTCCCGGACCCGGCGGAGCAGCCGGTTGGCGATCCGGGGGGTTCCCCGGGCCCGGCGGGCGATCTCCTCGGCCCCGTCGTCCTCGACCTCGACCTCGAGGATGCCGGCCGAGCGACGGACCACCATGGCCAGCTCGCCCTCGTCGTAGTAGTCGAGCCGGGGGGTGAACCCGAACCGCTCGCGCAACGGCAGGGTGATGAGCCCCAGCCTGGTGGTGGCCCCCACCAGGCTGAACCGGGGCAGGTCCAGACGGATCGTCCGGGCCGACGGGCCCTTACCGATCACCACGTCGAGCTTGAAGTCCTCCAACGCCGGATACAGGACCTCCTCCACCGCCCGGGGCATCCGGTGGATCTCATCGACGAACAGGACGTCGCCCTCCTCGAGGTTCGTCAGGATCGCCGCCAGGTCGGCGGTGCGCTCCAGCGCGGGGCCGCTGGTCTGCCGCATGCTCACGGCCATCTCGTTGGCCACGATCCCGGCCAGCGTGGTCTTCCCCAAGCCGGGCGGGCCGGAGAACAGGAGGTGGTCGAGGGGCTCCTCCCGCTCCCGGGCCCCCTGGATCAGCAGGGCCAGCTGCTCCTTGACCCGGTCCTGGCCCACGAACTCGCTCAGCCACCGCGGCCTGAGGGCGGCGTCGAGCTCGGCGTCGACCTCGTGCGCGGCCAGGACGCGCTCGTCCTCGACGCTCACCTGGACCCCACCCGCTGGAGGGCGCCTCGGAGCAGGTTCTCCACCGACCCCTCCCCGCCGTCGAGCCCGGCCAGGGCGTCCTGGACCTCCTGGACCGAGAGGCCCATGCCCATCAGCGCCTCGCGCACCTCGGACAGGGGGCTCTCCGCGGGCAGGTCCACCTCGCCGCCCAGCTTCTCCTTCAGGTCGAGGACGATCCTGGCCGCCACCTTCTTCCCCACCCCGGGCACCAGGGTGATGGCGTCGGCGTCGCCGTCGAGGAGCGCCCGACGCAGGGCCTCGGGGGACAACACCGACAGGATCGCCAGGGCCAGCTTCGGGCCCACACCGTTCACCCCGATCAGGAGCGTGAACAGGTCCCGCTCGGCGGGGGTGGCGAAGCCGAAGAGCGACAGCGCGTCGTCGCGGACGTGCAGGTGGGTGAGCACCCGGGCCCGCTGGCCGGTCGGAGGCAGGCCCGCCAGCGTCGAGGCAGAGACCTGAAGCTCGTACCCCACGCCGCCGGCCAGCACCACCACCCGGCTCGCTCCGCGCTCGGCCACGGTCCCCTCGACCAGGGCGATCACCGGGCGGCCTCCCGCAGGGCCCGGGACTGCCCGAGGTGGCACACGGCCACGGCCACCGCGTCCGCGGCGTCGGCCTCCCGCGGCAGGTCGGCCACGCCGTGGATCCGCTCCAGCGCCGTGCGGACCTCGCGCTTGCCCGCAGCGCCGTTCCCGGTCACGGCCAGCTTGACCTCCAGCGGGGCGTACTCGAACACCGCCACCCCGGCCTCGGCCGCGGCCAGCAGGATCACCCCGGTGGCCCGGGCCACGCCCATGGCGCTCCCGACGTTCCGCCCCCACATGAGCCGCTCCACGGCCACCGCCTGGGGGTGGTGCTCCCTGACGGCCCGGACCACGGCCCGGAAGATCGTCTGGAGCCGGTCCGGCTCGGGGATCCCGGAGGCCGTGCGCACGGTGCCGGCCGACACGACGCCGGCCGCGCCTCCCGGGCCCCCGGCCACCACGGCCAGGCCGGTGGCGGCCACGCCGGGATCGACCCCGATCACCAGGCGGTCGAACATACGTTCAGTCTAGGCGGCGTGTTCGGCCCGCTCAAGGATGACACGGGTGTAATTTACTCGGGTCGCCGGCCGGAGGCCAGTGGCCCCGCTAGCCGATGACCTCGGCCAGGACCTCGTCGGGAACGTCGAAGTTCGCGTGGACGGCCTGGACGTCCTCGAGCTCGTCGAGCGCCTCGATCAGGCTCAGGACCTGGCGGGCCTGGCCGCCCTCCACCCGCACGGTGGCCTGGGGGACCATGGAAAGGTCGGCGGAGGCCAGGGAGACCCCGGCGCCCTCCAGGGCGGCCCGGACCTCGGCCAGGGCGTTCGGCTCGGTGGTTACCCGCCACTGGTCCCCGTCGTCGGCGAGGTCGTCGCCGCCGGCCTCGAGCACCAGCTCCACCAGTCGGTCCTCGTCCGGCGCGCCCTCGCGATCGATCAGGATCACGCCCTTGCGCTCGAACTGCCAGGCAACGCTGCCGGGGTCGCCGAGGTTCCCGCCCAGCCGGGTGAAGGTGTGGCGGACCTCCTGGCCGGTCCGGTTCCGGTTGTCCGTCATGGTCTCCACCAGCACGGCCACGCCCCCGGGCCCGAAGCCCTCGTAGGTGGCCGGCTCGTATCTGACGCCCTCGATCTCGCCGGTCCCCCGCTTCACGGCCCGCTCGATCGTGTCCACGGGCACGGAGAAGTCCCGGGCCTTCTGCACCGCGGAGGCAAGAGTGGCGTTCGACTCGAGGTTGCCGCCTCCCTCACGGGCCGCCACCTCGATGGCCCGGAGAAGCTTGGCGAACAACTTCCCCCGGCGTTGGTCCGTGGCGGCCTTCTTGTGTTTGATCGAGGACCACTTCGAGTGCCCGGACATCGACTACCCCACCTTCTCCAGGAGCCGGCGGTGGAGCCTGGACTCCCCGGCGAGCTCGGGGTGGAACGCCGCCGCCAGCAGGTGGCCCCCCTCGACGACCACGGGACGGCCGTCCAGCTCGGCCAAGACCTCCACGCCCTCCCCCACCGACTCGACCACGGGGGCCCGGATGAACACGGCCCGGAGCGCCTGCGCCTCGCCCCGGAGCGGCACGTCGGCCTCGAAGGAGTCGACCTGGCGCCCGTAGGCGTTCCGGGCCACCCGGATGTCGAGGAGCGACAGGAGCGGCTGGCCGTCCTCGACCTCGGTGGCCATCACGATCATCCCGGCGCAGGTCCCCAGGACCGGCATGCCGGCCCCGGCCCGCTCCCGGATCGGCTCGATCAGCCCGTACCGCCGGGCCAGCCGGCCGATCGTGGTGCTCTCCCCGCCCGGGATGGCCAGGCAGTCCACCGAGGCCAGCTCCTCGTCGGTGCGCACCAGGACCGGGCTGGCCCCCAGGTCGGCCAGCACCGCCGCGTGCTCCCTGAAGTCGCCCTGCAGGGCGAGGACGCCCGCCTTCATGTCCCCTTCATGATAGCGAGGCGACCTTCGGCCTCACCGGCCGCGGTACGCTGTGGAGACCATGCGCATCTTCTCGGGGATCCAGCCGACCGGGCGGAAGCACCTCGGCAACTACCTGGGGGCCATCCGCCAGTACGTGGAGGGCCAGGACCGGGGCGAGGCCGTGTACTGCATCGTCGACCTCCACGCCATCACCGTGGCCTACGAACCGGCGGAGCTCCGGGAGCGCGTGTATGACACCGCGGCCATCCTCCTGGCCGCCGGGCTGGACCCCGACCGGTGCATCCTGTTCCGCCAGGCCGACGTCCGGGAGCACACCGAGCTGTGTTGGCTGCTGGCGAACGCTACGGCCTACGGGGACCTGACCCGGATGCACCAGTTCAAGGAGAAGTCGGCCGAGCAGAAGGAGTTCGTGTCGGCGGGGCTCTTCTCGTACCCGGTGCTCCAGGCCGCCGACGTGCTCGGGTACAGGACGAACGAGGTGCCCGTCGGCCAGGACCAGAAGCAGCACATCGAGCTGATGCGCGGCATCGCGGAGCGGTTCAACGCCCGGTACGGGGAGACGTTCGTCGTGCCCGAACACCGGATCCCCGGGGTGGGGGCCAGGATCATGGACCTCCAGAGTCCCGACCGGAAGATGTCGACCACCGGCGCCACCGAGCTGGGGACCGTCTTCGTGCTCGATGAGCCCGACCAGGTCCTCCGGAAGTTCAAGAGCGCGGTCACCGATTCCGGGACCGAGATCGTCCGGGCCCCGGACAAGCCCGGGATCTCGAACCTCGTCGACATCCTGGCGGTGGTCCGGGGCGTCACGCCCGACGCCGTGGAGAAGGAGTACGCGGACGCGGGCGGGTACGCCGGGTTCAAGGAGGATGTGGGTCGGACCGTGGCCGAGTACCTCGCCCCGGTGCGGGAGCGGTACGCGGCGCTCCGGCCGGACGAGTCCGGGATCGAGCGGATCCTGGCGCAGGGAGCGGAGAAGGCCCGGGCGATCGCCTCCGAGACCGTGGCCCTGGCCCGCCGGCGCATGGGGGTCGGGCCGCCGGACGGATGACCGACCATCGGCCGGTCTCGGCCGAGCGCGGCCACCGGTGGTTCGCCCGCGGATTCGAGCGCAGGGGCCGGCGCCAGGAGGCCACGGACCTCGCACGGGACGTCAGGACCCGGACGGCGGGCCGCGCCCACGGACGCGTGCTGGAGGTCGGGGCCGGTACCGGCTTCAACTTCCCGTACTACCCCGAGGACGCGGACGTGGTGGCCACCGAGCCCGACCCCGAGATGCTCCGTCTGGCCCAGCCACGAGCGCGCGAGCACGGGATCGACCTCCGTCCAGGCCCCGCCGAGCGGTTGCCGTTCCCGGACGAAGCGTTCGACACGGTCGTGTCCACCGGCGTGTTCTGCGCGGTCGACGACGCGGCCGCGGCGCTGGCCGAGGTCCACCGGGTGCTCCGACCGGGCGGCGAGGTCCGGTTCAGCGAGCACGTCCGGGCCCGGAGCGGGGCACGACGTGCGATGCAGCGGACCCTTGACCCGATCCACTACCGGCTGTTCCGGTGCCACATCGGCAGGGACACGCTCCGGTTGATGCGCGAGGCCGGGTTCGAGATCGCGGAACTCGACCATCCCCGCCACGCCGACGTCCTGGGCCAGGCCCGGAAGCCTTGACGTCCGGTTGGCTATCACGAATGCCTTACTGAGGGAGCTGGACCGCGAAGAATGGGCGTTGTTTCGTCGCCTTGTCGCCGTCGATCCTGGCCACAACCTCATATGTCCCCGGTGAGGGAAGATTGATCGGAAGCTGCATGGCCACCTGGAACATCTGAGGCATGGCTTCAGGGGTACCTGGCGGCCTGCCTACTTCGAACTCCCCTTCGGCTTTGAACAGCTCCTCGTTCGCGTCGGCGGTCCGGCCGATGATGCCGAAGGTATGCCTCCGGTTGGTCTCGCCCCATGGGACTCGGACGCCCAAGACTATTGCCGCTTGGATCGTTCGTGGATACGCGGGGAATTGGATCCGATCCCAGCCGCCTCCCAGGACGTAGAGTTTGCCGTTCTGGACCTGAGCCCCGTCCGCCAGGATCAGGTATTCGACCTCGAGCCGTCTGATCTCGTCCTCTTCCATGGTCTCCTTCCACTCTCCGAAGATGCTGCTAGGCTTGTAGTCTGTAGCGACTACATGCTAGACTACACCGGTGAATCAAGGGGGTCAAGCGGTTGCGCATCTCTGCCCTGACTGTGGGAGCACGGGCTCGTGGAAAGCTCAGCTCTCACAGCATCGAGGAGTGGGAGCCGTTCGAAGTGTTCTTCAACCGTTGGGTCCTCCTGAAGAACAAGAGGCACAGGGCGGCGAGTCATCGGCTGGTGGGAAAGACCGACTCCGGTCGGCTCTTGACCCTCCTGGTCAAGGAGTCAGGGGATGCTGACATCTGGGAAGTGGTGAATGGATGGGATTCTTCGAAGGGCGAGAGGACTCTCTTCAAAAGGAGGGCGCGATGAAGAACGAGCGGCTCGAAGGCTCCGAGGAACGCCCTCTGAGCGAAGAAGAGATCGGCGAATGGGAAATCGTTGAACCCGAAGCGGGCATCACTCGATCGGCCGTCCTGACGGTCAGGTTCTCTCCTCAAGAGCTTCGGAGGCTTCGGGATGCCGCCAAGGCTTCAGGAACGAGCATGGCTGAGGTCATTCGGGGCGCTGTGGCCGGATACTTGTCGGCGGAATCCACGGTCGTGAGCATGGGATGGGGCTGGAGCACGGGTATCGGCGAAGCATACATCTTGGCCAAGTCGGGACTCGTCACCCGGGGGCAAGGGCTCCAAGAGGAGATGCAGCAAAGACCCGCCTGACGATCCCCGCCAGAGCGTCGTCCCTACCAGCCGCGGGTCTGGAGGAGGCCCTCCTCGCCGAGCTCAGCGATGTCGAGCCCGCGCATCGGCTCGCCGAGCCCCCGGGACACCTTCGCCAGGATGTCGGGGTCCTGGTAGTACGTGGTTGCCTCCACGATGGCCCGGGCCCGCGTGGCCGGGTCGGCGGACTTGAAGATCCCCGACCCCACGAACACTCCGTCCACGCCGAGCTGCATCATCAGCGCGGCGTCGGCCGGCGTGGCCAGGCCCCCGGCGGCGAAGTTCACCACCGGCAGCGACCCGGTCGAGGCCACCTGGCGCACCAGCTCCAGCGGCGCCCCCAGCTCCTTGGCCGCGGATACCAGCTCGTCCTGGCGCATCCCCGCCAGGCGTGACATCTGCGACGTGATCGTCCGGACGTGGCGGACGGCCTCGACCACGTTGCCCGTGCCGGCCTCCCCCTTCGTCCGGATCATGGCCGCGCCCTCGGAGAGCCGGCGGAGGGCCTCGCCGAGGTCCCGGGCCCCGCACACGAACGGCACCGTGAATCCCCACTTGTCGATGTGGTGGGCCTCGTCGGCGGGTGTGAGGACCTCGGACTCGTCGATGTAGTCGACCCCGAGCGCCTGGAGGATCTGGGCCTCCACGAAGTGCCCGATCCGGCACTTCGCCATCACCGGGATGGACACGGCATCCACGATCTCCTGGACCTTCGTGGGGTCGGCCATGCGGGCCACGCCGCCCTCGGCCCGGATATCGGCCGGGACCCGCTCCAGGGCCATGACCGCCACGGCCCCGGCCTCCTCGGCGATCGAGGCCTGCTCGGCGGTGGTCACGTCCATGATCACGCCGCCCTTGAGCATCTCGGCCAGGCCGGACTTCACCCGGAAGGTCCCGGTCTCCTTGTCCATGGTGCCCTCCCCGCGGGAGCGCCCCGTGCGCCCTCCCCCTCAGGATACGGCGGGACGGGCCGGGGCGTCCGGGCGGCTAGAAGGAGGGCGGGGCCGGGGCGTCGGTGGGGAACAGCTCCACCCAGGTCTGGCCGAGAGCCAGGGGGATCTCCTCCCCCTGCGCGTCCAGGAGCTGGGTCGCGTCGTCCGGGGACTCACGCTGCCACTCTCCCTCGATGACCCGCCCGTTCCGGAACACCAGGAGGTCGCCCCGGCCGACCACATCGAAGTTCGGCACGGGGTTCCCCGCGGAGTCCTGGATCCGAGTCGCCTCGCGGTCCACCAGCATCACCACCACGTTCGCCGCGGTGACCGGGGAGCCGTCCTCGAGCCTGTGCAGGACGTCGTCGTGGAACCGGAGGTACAGGTCCCGGTTGTTCCGGTACTTCCAGAACACGTTGGCCACGGGCGAGAAGCTCAGGTTCAATTGCCGCCCGCGGCGCGCGCCCTCCGGCACCTCCTCGTCGAAGGCGAACACGTCCTCCGGCGGCTCGCCGTTCTGACCGCCGAACTCGCGGAGGGCGTCCGTAGAGGTGAACACGTCGTGTGGAGCCTCCCGGCCCTCGTCGCGGGGGCAGGTCGCCTCCTCGAAGTTACAGTTGATCATCTCGATGCCGGCGTCCTCCACGGCGTTGATCACCGCGTCCACGCTCCCCGCGTGGACGAACAGCGGGTCGCCGTACTGGCGGAGGACGTCGGGATCGACCGGACGGGCGCTCCTGATCGGGCCGACCCGGTCGGCGTCACGGCAGTGGTACAGCGCGATGAAGCGGGAGATGCCTCCCTCGGCCTCCTGCTCGTAGATCACGTCGGCCTCGGCCAGGCCCATCTGGGGGCGGGCCTCCGGCGAGTTCTCGATCTTCACCGCGAGCACGCGGCCATCGAGGACCGACTCGTCCTCGGCCTCCAGCCCGGTCATCGGGCACGGCGATGCCTCGTTCACCAGCGGGATGTCGATGATCGGCTCCCCTTCTTCGCGGGTGAGCAGGCGGTAGCCGACGAAGGCCCCGCCGAGGAGCACCAGGACCGACAGGATCCCGACCACGATCTTTCCTCGGCCTCCACGCGCCACGGACAGTCCCTCCTCAGGATTGGTTTGGTTCGGGGAAGGCATCGATCCCACGAATGGGGATCGGGACAGCAGTTTACATCTCTTCGAGCGCCTTGATCCGCTCCTCGATCGGCGGATGCGTGGAGAACAGGCGCTCGATGCGACTGTGCCCCTCGCCCACCGCCCGCGAGGGCTGGCTGAACCACAGGTGAGCGGTGGCGTTGTTCGCCACCCGCATCGTGTTCGTGGCGCTCCCGATCTTCCGTAGCGCGGCGGCCAGGCCGGGCGGGTACCGGGTCAGGAGTGCCCCGTCCGCATCGGCCAGGTACTCGCGCCGTCGGGAGACCCCGAAGCGGATCAGCTGAGCGGCCAAGGGGGCCAGGATCATGGCCACCAGCGCCACGATCAGGATGATGGGATTCCCGCCCCCGTCTCCACCCCGGCCCCGGCCTCGGCCCCCGCCCCAGAACAGGCCCCACCGCATCCACCCCGTCAGGAGCACGACCACCCCGACCAGGGTGGCGGTCAGGGTCCCCACCAGGATGTCGCGGTTCTTCACATGGGAGAGCTCGTGGGCGACCACGCCCTCGAGCTCCACGCGGTTCAGGGTCTTGAGCAGGCCATCGGTGACCGCGATCGAGGCGTGCTCGGGGTTCCGGCCGGTGGCGAAGGCGTTCGGCGCCTCCTCGGGGATCACGTAGATCGCCGGCACCGGCATCCCGGCGGCGATACACAGCCCCTCGACGATGTTGTGCAGCTTCGGGTACTGCTCGCGGTCGGCCGGCTGGGCCCGGCTCACCCGGAGGACCAGGCGGTCGCCGTACATGTACGAGGACCACGAGCCGACGGCGGCGATGCCGAGGGCCAGCACGAGCCCAACGGGTCCCGCCTGGAACAGGTAACCGAAGAGGTACCCGATCCCCCCGGCCAGGACCAGCACGACCAGGATGAGCAGGAAGGAGCGCCACTTGTTGCGGCTGATCTGCTCGTACACGGGCTACATGTCGACGGCCACGGCGCCCCGGGAGTCCTCCTCCGCCTCGAAGAACTCCCGCTGCCGGAACCCGCCGATGCGCGCCACGAGCAGCGAAGGGAACTGCTCGATCAACGTGTTGAACCGCATGACCTGGTCGTTGTAGAACTGCCGGGCGAACGCGATCTTGCTCTCGGTCGCCGTCAACTCCTCCTGAAGCGCCAGGAAGTTCTCGTTGGCCCGGAGCTGCGGATAGGCCTCGGCCACGGCCAGGAGGCGGCCCAGGCTCCTGGTGATCTCGGTCTCGGCCTGGGCCTGATCGGTCACCGACCCGGCCTCGATGGCACGGGTCCGGGCCTGGGTGACCTGCTCGAACAGCTCGCGCTCGTGGGTCGCGTAGCCCTTCACGGTTTCGATCAGGTTCGGGATCAGGTCGTAGCGGCGTCGCAGCTGGACGTCGATGCCCGACCAGGAGTTCTCCACCCGATTCCGGTGCCGGACGAGCTGGTTGAACACCAGGATCCCGTAGAGGAGCAGGACCCCGACGATCCCCAGAGCGATCCACCACCCGAGCATGGTGGCGGCATGGTAGCAGGCTCCCTGCGCGGGCTACCCGGCCGGCCGGGCCGAGGGCGGCGCCGCGGCGGCGGCCAGCCAGGTGGTCAGCGGGACCGCGGCCACCAGCCCGATGCTACCGACCAGGGTCCGAAGGACCTCGGTGGCCAGCACCTCGCCGCTGACCACGCTCGTGAGCGGCTGGCGCGACAGCACCAGGAGCAGCAGCACCGGCATGGAGGCCCCCGCGTAGGCCAGGGCCAGGGTGTTCACGGTCGAAGCCACGTGGTCCCGGCCGATCCGGAGCCCCGCCGCTGCCAGCGACCGCCGGCTGGTGCGGGGGTTCGCCGCCCGCAGCTCCCACACCGCGGAGGCCTGGGTCACGGTGATGTCGTCGATGGCCCCCAGGGCGCCGATGACCACACCGCCGAGGATGATGCCGGCCAGATCGATGCGGGACGCGCCGATCTGCACGACAACGGCCTCCTCGCTGGCGAACCCGGAGAGCCGGGCCAGCTCCACCACCACGCTGGCCAGAGCGGCGGTGAGCGCCAGGGCCCCCAGCGTCCCCAGGAGCGCCACCGTGGTCATGGTGGTGAGCCCGTGCGACAGGTACAGGGCCAGGAAGGCGATGGCGGCCGACCCCACCACGGCCACGGCCAGCGGGTTGCGGCCGTCGAGCACCGCCGGAAGGACGAACCACAGGAGCACACCGATGCTCACCGCGAGGCCGGCCAGAGCGGCGAGCCCTCGAAGCCGTCCCAGGGCGACGACCGCGGCGCCGAACGCCACCGCCAGCCAGAACAGGAGCGTTCCACGGTCCCGGTCCACGAACCGGTACCGGAACTCCGGCGGCGCCCGCGGGTCCCGGGCGAGCAGGACCCGATCACCCTGGGCCAGGTCCGGCGTCGACGGAGTCTGAACGAACTCCTGCGCGGCGGTCCCGCCGGCGTCGGGGCCCTCGTCGATGGCGAACGCCACGCGGCGACAGATCACGTCGGCCTCGGGCTGGCCCTCGCAGGGCACGTCCTCGACGCCGATGACCTCGGCCCCGTACACCTCGCTGACGAACCCGAGGCCTTCGAGGTTGGGACGCCGCTCCCCCGTCGGCCGCAGGAGGACGATGCCGGCCACCGTGGCCGCCGCCAGGGCCAGCGTCACCCCCACCAGCAGCCGTTTCGTCCGAAGCGGCACGTGCCCGCCGAATCGGTGCGCCACGTCCCGAGTCTCACCGCACGGAGGGACGGCGGCAAGCATCCCAGCGACGAACCGCTCGGAATCCCGCTTGCGTGTCCGGTCTTGAGAATGGTTATCATTCTCACCTATGAAGGGCCGCTTTCCGCGATGGACCGCCACCGTGCTGGCGCTCTCGGGTCTGCTTCTGGCGGGATGCTCGTCACCCGACGAGTCCCGCACGGTGGTGGCCTCCTTCTATCCCCTGGCCTTCGCGGCGGAGCGGGTGGCCGGACCCGGGTGGGAGGTGATCGACCTGACGCCACCAGGAACGGAGGCGCACGACGTCGAGCTTTCGCTTGAGGATCGCTCAGCCATCCAGGACGCCGACGTGCTCCTGTACCTCGGCGACATCGGGTTCCAGCCACAGGTCGAGGAGGCCGTTTCGGAGGTCCCGGGCCGGGTGGTCGCGGTGACGGAGGGCATCCCGCTGGCGGCGCCGATCCCCGAGGAAGAGGAGGAGGAAAGTGAGGAGCACGCAGAAGAGACGGCCGACCCTCACGCCTGGCTGGATCCGGCGCTATTCGCCCGGATGGTCGATCGGGTGGCCGACGGGCTCGCGGCCGCCGATCCGAACGAGGCGGCCGGTTACCGTGACCGAGCTGTGGCTCTCCAGGACGAGCTCGAGGCCCTCGATCAACGGGTTCGGGCGGACCTCGAGGGGTGCGACACCCGCAGCCTGGTGGTCTCTCACGAGGCGTTCGGTTACCTCGCAGAGGCGTACGGCCTCGAGCAGATAGGTCTCACGGGGCTCGCCCCCGAGGCCGAGCCCACCGTCGAGCGGCTCGGGGCAGCCGGGGCGGCGCTCGCGGACGGCCGGGCCATGGCGGTCTTCTTCGAGGCCAGCGGTGAGGCCCGGCGGATCGCCGAGTCCGTGGCGGCCGACTTCGGGGTCCCCGCCCTTCCCCTGGGGACGCTGGAGTCGGAGCCGCCGTCGGGGCACTATCTGTCGGTGATGGAGGAGAACCTGGCGTCCCTGCGCCGAGGGCTGGGGTGCGAGTGACCGCCGCCATCGAGGGACGCGGGCTCCGGTTCGGCTACGGTGCCGCCCCCGTGCTCGACGGCCTCGACGTGGAGGTGGGACGCGGCCAGCTCGTGGTCCTGACCGGCCCGAACGGATCGGGGAAGTCCACGCTGATCAGGCTCGTGGTGGGGCTCCTCTCCCCCGACGAGGGCCAGGTCCTGGTCCTGGGCCGACCGGCGTCCGATCCCGGGGTCCGCGGGTCGATCGGCTACGCCCCTCAGGGGTCGCCCGGCCGGATGGTCCTGCCGGTTTCCGTGACCGAGGTGGTGGCGTCCGGCCTCGTCACCGGGTGGCGGGGAGGCCGGCAGCAGGGCGACGTGGGCGCGGCCCTCGACGCGGTGGGCATGACCGAGCTCGGCGCGGAGTGCGTGTTCGAGCTGTCCGGCGGCCAGCAGCAGAGAACGGTGATCGCTCGGGCCCTGGTAGGCGACCGGCCCGTGTTGATCCTCGACGAGCCCACCACGGGGATCGACCGGGCATTCCGTCCCCACCTGGTCCAGGAGCTCCGCCGCCGGGCCGACGCGGGGGCGGCAGTGGTGGTGGTGTCCCACGACCCCGACGACTTCCACGACGTGTGCGACCGGATCCTGTTCATGGAGGACGGGCGGGTGCGAGACGTCGCCCACGACGAGTTCCACACGCTCGAGGAGGCCGGCTCGTGATCGACGTGCTGTTCACCGCGGACTTCGGCCGGCGGGCCGTGGTGGCGGCAACCGTGGTCGGCCTGGTGGCCCCCGTGGTGGGGGCGTTCCTGGTCCAGCGGCGGCTCTCGCTCGTCGGCGACGGCATCGGCCACCTGGCGCTGGCCGGGGTGGCCATCGGCGTCCTGGTGGGGGTCTCCGGGGTGTGGGGCGCGCTCGTGGTGGCCCTGCTGGGTGCCGTCCTTCTCGAGGCCCTCCGGGTGCGAGGACGGCTGACCGGCGACCTGTCGCTGGCCCTGATCTTCTACCTGGGGATCGCCGCCGGCGCGGTCGGGCTGAGCCTGGCCGGACGGTTCGATACGTCGGTCCTCGGGGTGCTATTCGGGACGCTGTTCGCCCTGACGTGGGCCGACGTGGGCGTGATCGTCGTGCTCGGCGCGGTGGTCCTTGCCGCCGTGCTGGCCCTGTACCGCCCCCTGCTGGCGGTGGCCCTCGACGAGGAGACCGCCCGCGCCGGCGGGCTCCCGGTCGACGCCCTGAACCTCGTGCTGGTGGCCCTGACCGCCCTCCTGGTGGTGGGGGGCATGCGGGTGGTGGGCCTGCTCCTGGTTGCGGCCCTGATGGTCGTGCCGGTGGCCGCGGGCTCGAAGGTGGCCCACTCGTTCCGGGCCACGCTGGCCTGGGCCGTCGGGGTGGGTGCCGCGTCCGCGTGGATCGGGCTGCTGGTGGCCGCGTGGCATGGGGACCTGGTGCCCGGGGGGACCATCGTGCTCGCGGCGATCGCGGCGTTCGTGGGGTTCGCGGTCGTCGGCCGGCGGACCGCCGTGGGACACCGGCCCAGGAGGACGGCGTGACCGAGGCCGCCGCGCTGGCCGCCGTGTCCGGGCTCCGGGCCACCCCTCAGCGCGTGGCGATCATCCGGGCCCTCGAAGGGAAGGAGCGGCCGGTAACCGCCCAGGCGCTCCACGAGGAGGTCCGGGAGCGAGGCGGCCCGGGGCTGGCCACCGTATACCGCACCCTTCGAGCCCTGGCCGACGCCGGGACGGCCGAGACGTTCCCCGCGGGCGAGGGCGAGGTCGCCTACAAGCTGTGCGCGATCGATCACCACCACCACCTGATCTGCGAGCGGTGCGGCCAGGTGGTGACGGTCCCGTCGTGCGAGGTCGAGGACTGGGCCACGGCCGTGGGCCGTCGTCGCGGGTTCGCGGTCACCGGCCACCGGGCCGACGTGTACGGGCTGTGCGCCTCGTGCCGGCGGCGGGTCCGTCGGACCCGTTAGCCGGTCACCTCTCGGTACACGGCTTCCACCTCGCCGGCAACGGCGTCCCAGGAGTACCGCCGGGCCCGATCCCGGCCGGCCGCCCCCAGCGCGGCGGCGAGCTCGGTGTCCCCGAGGACCCTGTCCAGCGCCCCGGCCAGGGCCCCCGGGTCCCGCGGGGGCACCAGGATCCCCTCGACGCCGTCGCGGGAAACCTCCCGGTAGCCGGGGATGTCGCTGGCCACCACGGGCAGGCCCGCGGCCATGGCCTCCACGAGCACGATGCCGAAGGACTCTCGACCGGTGGCCGGGGCGCAGAACACCTGGCACGCGGCGTGGTACGGCGGCAGGTCCTCGTGATCAACGGCGCCGAGCATCACCACCCGGCCCCGGACGCCGACCGGCAGGTCGCGGACCGCGGCCCGGTCGCGGCCGTCCCCCGCCACCACGAGGAGCGCGTCCGGCCGCTCGGCCACGAGCCGGCGGAACGCCTCGACCATAACCGGGAATCCCTTGCGCCGGTCCAGCCGGTTCACGAACAGGACCCGCCGCCCGTCCGGGAGCGGGGCCGGATCGGCGGCCGCGAACAGGTCCACCTCTACCCCGTTCGGGATCACCCGGAGGCCGTCCTCACCGAACCGGCCCCGTACGAACGCCGCGGCAGCGTCGGAAACGGCGACGCGCGCGTCGAGGCGCCGCCAAAGCGGGCGGAGGAGGGGGGCCGCCGCGGAGAACAGCACCGAGCGTTCGGCGAACGCATGGAACGTAGCCACGGCCGGCCGGTCCGTGGCCCGGACGGCAAACATCCCCACCCCGGGGACCAGCGGCTCGTGTGCGTGTACCACGTCGGGCCGGAACTCCCGGAGGGCCGCCCGGACCCGGGCCCGGGCGCCGGGGGTGGGGGCCACCGGGGCCACCGACTCGTTGTACGGGATCCGGATCGGTCGGCCCACCGCCCGGACGAACGGCTCCCGGGGCCCACCGAAAGCCGGGGCCACCACCAGCACGTCGTGCCCGCGGTCGCGCAGGCGGATCGCCAGCTGCCGAACGTGGGTCTGCACGCCCCCCGGTGCGTCCCAGGCGTAGGGGCACGCCAAGGCCACCCTCATGGCGAGGCGGCCGCGGCGGCTGCGCCGGCCGCCCGCTCATCCGACGCCCCCGGGCCCCACGCCGGCTGGAACATGTGCCACTGGGTCGGTGCCGCCGAGATCGCCCGCTCGAACCGCTTCGCCAGCAGGCGCGTGAGCGCGGTGACGTCGGCTCGCATCGTCCCGGACGGCTCGATCTCGAGGGGCTCGCCCACGTCGACCAGCCACCCGTCCTCAAGGTCGTAGCAGGCGGCCGGGAGGAGCGGCGAGCCCGTGAACAGCGACAGTAGCGCGGGGCCGGCCGGCATCCTCCTGGTCTCGCCGAACATCTCCACCTCCACGCCGCGGCCCCTCAGGTCCCGGTCGGCCACCAGCGCGATCAGCTCGTTCTCCCCGATCAGCTTGACGAGCTCGTCCCCGACGCGCCGATCGTCGTCCAGGGCGACGATCCTCATGCCGAGGGCCTCGCGGTGCTCGAGGAACAGCCGGAACAGCCGCTCCGGCCGCAGGAGCTCGGCCACCGCGGTGATACCGATCCCGGATCCCGCGACCCAGGAGCCGGCCGCGTCCCAGTTCCCGAGATGCGGCAGGGCCAGGACCACGCCGCGGCCCGCCTCGAGGGCCCGCTGGATGTGCTCCAGCCCGACGAAGCGGACCCGCGACCGGAACTCCTCCTGGGGCATCACCCGGATCCGGAACGTGTCGTACCAGTACCGCGCGTACGACCGGAAGGCGTCCTTCGTGGCGGCGCGGACCAGCTGGGAGTCGGCCGGGCGGCCCAGCACCCGTCGCAGGTTGCCGGCCACCACCCGCCGAGCCCGAGGAGCGAGGTGGAACGCCGCCAGCCCGGCCAGGTCGAACAGCCGCCGCCCCACGAACTCCGGGAGAACCATGGCGGCCCGCTCGGCCGTGGCGAACGCGCCGTACGAGACCCGCTCCGAGAGCCGCTCCTCGTCGAGCCGCTCCTCGTCGGTCACGCCGGCTCCCGCTGGCGCCCCACCTCGACGGCCTCCCGGATCACGGAGAACAGCGACACCGCCGACGCGGCCCACAGCGCCGGACCGAGCGCATCCCGCCACACCAGGCCGAGCACGACGAGCACGATCCGCACGGCCCTGGCGATCAGCGATTCCTGCACGCCGAACCCCAGGCCGGTGGCCTTGGCCCGCATGTACGTGGCCAGGTACGCCAGGACGAGTGCGGCGAGCGCGGCGCCCGAGGTCGCGGGCTCCTCGATCGTGGCCCAGGCCACCGCCGCCAGGAGCACGGCGTCACCGGTCCGCTCGGCGGCGGCATCGGCAAACGTGAGCCTCCTGTCCTCGGTGTACTTCGCCCGGCGGCCGCTGACGGTCACAGCCGCCGCCGCTACCGCGGTGGCCACGCCGGCAGCAACCCATCGACCCGTCAGGACCAGGGCCGCCGCGGCGCCCGCGCCGAGGAGGATGACCGCGAGGAGCGCGACGCCCACCGCTGGCCGGTCGCCGGAGGCCACGTCCATGGGCCACCGAGCCTAGCAGGGGCCTCCGGACCCCCGCCGGGCGCTCCGGGCGCCCGCGCTAGAATCGTGGCTCGTCCACGGAGCCGGGAGCCAGCGTGAAGACCTACGACGCCAGCAACATCCGCAACGTCCTGCTCGTCGGGCACGGGGGGGCGGGGAAAACCACGCTCGCCGAGGCCCTCCTGTTCCTCGGCGGCGCCGTGACCCGCATGGGCACGGTCGAAGACGGCAACACCACCAGTGACTTCGAGCCCGAGGAGACGAAGCGGCAGATCAGCGTGTCGCTGACCATGACCCCGATCGAATGGCGTGGGGTGAAGCTCAACGTCCTCGACGCGCCGGGGTACGCCGACTTCATCGGCGACGTCCGGGCAGCGCTGCGCGCCGTCGATGCCTGCCTGTTCGTGGTATCGGCCGTCGACGGAGTCGAGGTCCAGCACGAGGTGGTGTGGGAGCTCGCCGTCGAGCACGGCCTGCCCAGGGCGTTCTTCGTCAACAAGCTCGATCGCGAGCGGGCCTCGTTCGAGCGGACCCTCGACGACCTGGTGCGATCGTTCGGCACCCAGGCGGCGCCGCTCCAGTACCCGATCGGCGAGGAGCACGACTTCGGGGGCGTGGCGGACCTGCTGTCCCGCAAGGCCTCTCTGTACCCCTCGGGCCCGAAGGGCGAGGAGGGCGAATGGCCGGACGACATCGCCGGCAAGGCCGACCCCTACCGGGAGAAGCTGACCGAGGCCGTGGCCGAGGCCGACGACGCCCTCCTGGAGAAGTACCTCGAGCAGGGCGAGCTGGCAGAGGAGGAGATCGTTCGCGGTGTGAAGGCCGGGCTGGTCGAGGCGAAGCTGGCCCCCGTGCTGTGCGGGTCGGCCTCGAAGGGGATGGGCATCGACAGGCTGGCCGACCTCCTGGTCGACGCGTTCCCCTCCCCCACCGACCGACCGCCCGTGAACGTCATGACGAAGGACGGCCAGGAGGAGGAACGGCCTCCAGGTCTCGACGGGCCGCTGACCGCGTTCGTGTTCAAGACGATCTCGGATCCGTACGTGGGCCGGATCAGCCTGTTCCGGGTGTTCTCCGGGCGGATGCGGCCCGACTCGACCGCTCGCAACACCACCCAGGGCGAGGACGAGCGGGTCGGCCAGCTGTTCACGATGCGCGGGAAGGAGCACGAGACCGTTTCCGAGGTCCCCGCCGGCGACATCGGCGCGGTGGCCAAGCTGTCCGAGACCCACACCGGCGACACGCTCGGCGACAAGGCGTCCACGGCCACGCTGCCGGCGCTCGAGCTCCCCGAGCCGCTCCACGCCGTGGCCGTCGAGCCGAAGACGCAAGGCGACGAGGACAAGCTCTCCAGCGCGTTCTCCCGGCTCCAGGAGGAGGACCCCACGTTCCGGGTGCGGCGCAGCCAGGAAACGAACCAGACCGTGCTGTACGGGATGGGCGAGACCCACATCGACGTGATGACCGAGCGGATGGCCCGGAAGTACGGGGTCGCGGTCATCACCCATCCCGCCCGGGTCCCCTACAAGGAAACGATCCGGCAGAAGGTGCAGGCCCTCGGCCGGCACGTGAAGCAGAGCGGCGGCCACGGCCAGTTCGGGATCGCCCACATCGAGGTCGAGCCGCTGGAGCGTGGGGCCGGGTTCGAGTTCGTCAACAAGATCACCGGCGGGGTGATCCCCAGCCAGTTCATCCCCTCGGTTGAGAAGGGCCTGGTCAGGGCGATGGAGTCCGGCGTGACCGGCCACCAGATGGTGGACATCCGGGTGACGCTGTTCGACGGGAAGTTCCACACCGTGGACTCCTCGGACATGGCGTTCCAGATCGCCGGCTCCCTGGCGCTCCGGGACGCCGCCGAGAAGGCCGGCGTGGAGCTCCTCGAGCCGATCGTGGACGTGGACGTGACGGTCCCCGACTCGCTCACCGGCGACGTCATCGGCGACCTCAACGCCAAGCGCGGGAAGGTCCTGGGGATGGAGCCCACCGGGAGTGGGAAGTCGACGATCCGGGCCCAGGCACCACAGGCCGAGATGACCCGGTACTCGATCGATCTCCGCTCGATCACCGGGGGACGGGGCGCGTTCACGATGCGGTTCTCCCACTACGAGGAGGTGCCCTCGCACCTCGCGGAGAAGGTCATCGCCGAGGCCAGGAAGCAGAAGGAGGAGGCGCACCGGTAGGTTGGCCCCACCGCGAGGTGTGGTGGAGGCATCCTGTCCGGACCACCCCCTGCGTGGGAGGCTGGGCCCCGGATGACCGTGCGCGTGCTGATCGTGGACGACCAGGAGCCGTTCCGGCAGGCCGCCCGGGCCGTGGTCGAGCTTACGGATGGCTTCGAGGTCGCCGGGGAGGCCGAGACCGGGGAGGATGCCGTCGATCGGGCCCGGGAGCTCGAGCCGGACCTGGTCCTCATGGATGTGAACCTGCCCGGGATCGACGGGCTGGAGGCCACCCGGCGGATCCTGAGCGGATCGGCCGGCCGGGTCGTGGTGCTGATGGTCTCGACGTACGAGGCGGACGAGTACGCGCCCCGTGCGGTCGAGGCGGGCGCCGCCGCGTACATCCCGAAGTCGGAGTTCGAGCCCGACCGGCTGTCGGACGCGTGGTCCGCAGCCCGAGGAGGGGATGCGGAGTGACCGAGTACGACTCGCAGAGCGAGACCGAGCGGCTC
Source organism: Actinomycetota bacterium (assembly GCA_050692915.1). Taxonomy (GTDB): domain Bacteria; phylum Actinomycetota; class UBA4738; order UBA4738; family CALAEC01; genus CALAEC01. The sequence goes on from JBOGVU010000016.1 coordinate 22,749, forward strand.
CGTGGCGTCCCGTTCTTCGAGGACCTCACCACCGAGGATCTCGAGCGGGTGGCCAGGATCGGCGAACGGCGGAGCTTCGGAGCCGGCGAGACGATCATCGCCAAGGACAGCCAGGGGCAGGCACTGTTCGTGATCCTGTCCGGCCGTGCCACGGTCGAGGCCGGAGGGAAGGAGCACGACCTCGGGCCGGGCGAGTTCGTCGGCGAGATGGCCCTCCTCGGCCGGAAACCTCGCTCGGCCACCGTGACGGCCGTCAATCCCACCGAATGCCTCGTGTTCGAGGCGATGTACTTCAAGCCGTTCCTGATCAAGAACCCCAGCGTGGCCGTGGCCATCCTCGAGGGCGTGGTGGAGCGGCTGCGTGATGCACAGGAGCGTCCGGGCTAGACGCGCACCGGGATCGATCCGCTGATCGTGGTGCCCGCGCCGGACGTCGAGGAGACCTCCAGCGTTCCGCCCATGGCCTGCAGACGGTCGGTCATGTTCTGCAGCCCGGCGCCCCTGGGCGTCACGTCGACATCGAATCCCCGCCCGTCATCGGTGACCGAGAACCGAAGGACGCCGTCCTCCTCGCTCAGCCTGACCACGGTCGCCCGGGCCTCGGCGTACTTGGCCACGTTCTGGAGGGCCTCCAGGACGCAGAAGTACACGGCCGCTTCCACCTCCTGCGGGTACCTGTCAACCCCGTCGCGGTCAACCTCGACCGGGAGCGGGGCCTTCCGAGCCTGTGCCTCCAGGGCCGCGGCCAAGCCCCGATCGGCCAGCAGCGGCGGGTAGATGCCCCGAGCCAGGTCGCGAAGGTCATCGAGCGCCTGCTGGGTCTCGGCCTTGGCTTGGGCGGCCATCGTCGCGGCCCTGGGAGGGTCTTTCAGGGCCAGTGACTCGACCAGGCGCATCTTCACGGCGAGCGCGACCAGCTGCTGCTGGGCGCCGTCGTGGATGTCCCGCTCCAGCCGGCGGCGCTCCTCATCCTGGGCCGCCACCAGCCGCTGTCGCGAGGCCCGGAGCTCCTCGACCAGACGAACGTTCCGGAGCACCAGCCCTGCTTGCCCGGCCAGGCCCTCCAGGAGCCTCTCTTCCGCCGGGGTGAGCGACTCCCGCGGCGGCTTCTGGACCGACAGCGCCCCGAGGAGCTCATCCCCCTCGCGAATGGCGAAGGCGCGGTCCGATTCGGGGATGTCGGGCACGCGATCTCCCCTCACCGTCAACCGCGGCCGACTACCGCCACCCGGCCAGCCCCCCACGTGACGGAGCTCGGTGCCGACTCGCAACCACACGTCGGCCCGCGACGCGTCCGTCCCCTCGGCGACGAGCCGAGCCATCCGCGGAAGCACGTCGTCGGCCGAATACGAACCGCGGACGCGGTCGGAGAACTCGGAGAGCACCTCGTACGGGGTGGCTCGCCTCCCGTAGACCACGCGGTTGGCCAGGTGACGGGCCCGGACGCGGATCGGTTGGAAGGCCACGGCGATCACGGCCGTGGCCACCACCGAGAGCAGCAGGTTGCCGCGACTTCCTACCAGGGCACCGACACCAACCACGATCCCCACGTACATGGCGGTGATGAACGCCACCAGGAGCCCGAACAGGACCGTCCGGCTGATGACGACGTCAATGTCATACAGCCGGTACTTCGTAACCGCGACGCCCGTGGCGACGGGGATCGCGATGAACGACAGGATGACTCCCACCGCGGCCGCTCGCTCGAGTCCCAAGAGGCCCGACGCCCAGAACTCCGACGTGAACGTAAGCGTGATGAAGAAGGCGACGAGGCCCAACGCAGCGCCGAACCATCGGAGCTGCTGGCGCTCGTCGCCGTGGGATCGTCGGAACCGCACGATCAACGAGGCGAGCGCGGCCAGGACGCTCACGAGGTACAGGGACGACCCGAGCCCGAACAGCGGGCCGACCGCGTCTGCGCTTACCTCGAAGAAGGGGTTCCTGAGGCTCCGCTCTGTATCGGTCGATACCGTGAACGCGGCCGTGAAGACGAGGATGCCCAGCGCCCCGGTCCACAGCACCCACCGCCACCGACGGGAGGGCGGCCGTCCGGTCGGGAACAGCAGCGACAGGAAGATGGCGATCGACCCAGTGATCGGCACCCAGATCCAACCGTCGACCCAATTCGCGATGCGGGCGCCCCGGATGTCGCCGTGAGCCAGCGCGAAGACCGTGTATTCCTGCGCCAGCACCTGTACCCCCGACAGCAGCGACGCGATCAGGAAGATCCAGCCGATCGAGTTCTCGGGCCGGCGCCGGGCCAGGACGGCACCCACCAGGGCGAAGGCCAGGGTGAGGATCTCGACCGCTCCTCGGAACCCGAACGTGGTGGCCGGGCGGTCGGCGGTCTGCACCAGGAGGATCACCGCCGTCCCTAGCAGGATCGCGGTGATCCCGAGCAGGGCAAGCGCGACGAGGGACGACCGACGCGAGGTCACAAAGAGGCTGCTCCTGTCAGGATCGGGATACGGCCGGTGACACTCGTTCCTCGGCCGGGGGCAGACTCGACGTGGACCTCCCCACCCAACGCCTCGAGGCGGTCGGCCATGTTTTGGAGACCCGTGCCCCGCTGCGTGGTGGCCGGGTCGAAGCCTCGGCCGTCGTCAGAGACGGTGAACACCAGGTGGTCGTCCTCCTGACCGAGACGGACGGTGGCTGAGGACGCCTCCGCGTACTTGGCCACGTTCTGGAGGGCCTCCAGGACGCAGAAGTACACGGCCGCCTCCGCCTCCTGCGGGTACCTGCCAACCCCGTCGCGGTCCACCTCGACCGGAACCGGGGCCTTCCGGGCCTGGGCCTCGAGGGCCGCGGCCAAACCCTGATCGGCCAGCAGCGGCGGATAGATCCCCCGAGCCAGGTCGCGAAGGTCATCGAGCGCGCCCTGCGCGTCGGCCTGGAGCTGGTCGACCAGCCCTTCGGCCTTTGCCGGGTCCTTCCGAGCCAGGGTCTTGAGCAGGCGCATCTTGACGGAAAGCGCTACCAGCTGTTGCTGGGCGCCGTCGTGGATGTTCCGCTCCAGCCGGCGACGCTCCTCGTCCTGGGCCGCCACCAGCCGTTGCCGCGACGCCCGGAGCTCCTCGATCAGCCGCACGTTCCGCAGGACCAGGCCCGTCTGAGAGGCCACGTCGGCCAGGAGCTTGTCGGTGGTCGGCGTGAGGCTCTCGCCCCGCGGCATCGAGATCGCCAGCGCGCCGAGGAGCTCTCCCTCGTGCCACACCGGGAGGGCCCGGTCCATCCCCGGGATCGCCGGGAGCTCGCCGCCGCGCGGGGCGATCAGCGCCGAGCGAGCCTCCTGATCCCCTGGCCAGGTGGCCGCCACCCGCAGATCGCTCCCCAGCCGCAGCCACACCTCCGCGCGAGCGGCTCCGGTCCCCTCGCCCAGGACCCTGGCCAGGCTCGGAAGGGCGTCGTCCGACGAGTACTGGGATCCCATCCCGTGGGCCAGCCGGGACAGCACCTCGTAGGGGGTTGCCCGCTTCCCGTACACGAGCCGGTTGGCGAGGTGCCTGGCGCGCGCGCGAGCGGGCTGGAACGCGAGGGCGATGATCGCGGTGGCCAGGATCGTAAGGAACACGTTGCCGCGGCTTCCGACCAGCGCCCCGATCCCCACCACGATGCCCACGTAGACGACGGTGATGAAGGCGGCCAGCGACCCGTAGGCCACGGTCTTGTTGATGACCAGGTCGATGTCGTACAGGCGGTGCAGAAGGATGGCGATGCCGGCGGTGACGGGGATGAGGAGCAGGGCCAGCACGATGAGTACCTGCGTCACCAAGGCCACCGTGGGATCGTCGCCGGCCACCCCGAATCCGATGCTGGCCAAGATGAAGACGATGACCACGACCAAGCCCGCGTAAGACAGCCACTTGAGCTGCTGGCGCTCGTCTCCGGAGGAGCGCCGGAATCGCACGACCAGCGCTGCGACCGAGCCGAGCATGCCCAGGAGGCCGAGCGGCCACGCGAACGCCCGGACGACGCCCCATAGCTCGGGGCTGCCGATCCCATACGGGTTCGACCGGACGACCACGGCCTCTTCCAACGGGCCCGGGGTGAAGGCACTCACCGCGGCGATCCCCACGATCCCCGCTGCCGACATCCACGCCACCGGCCGCCACCGCTTCGAGGGCAGATGGCCGTCCGGGAAGAGCAGGAACAGGAACGTGACCGGGACGTAGATGCCTGGCAGGAAGACCCACGAACCGATCCAGTCCGCGGTCCGCACAAGCCAGGAGACGACATCCCGTCCCTGGCCGGCGAACTGCGCGAAGGAGGTGGCCACGGTGGACAGTCCCCACAGGAGGGCGACGCCCAGGAAGATCCAACCGATCGGATTCCCAGTCCTGCGTGTCGCCACCAGGGCACCGACGGTGGCGAAGGCGCCCAGGAGAAGAGGAAAGATCACGATGAAGACGACATCCTCGCCCAGGCCGACGGTCAGGCTCAGCACGAAGCCGGCGGCGAGCATGCCCACGGCAGCCAGCCACAGGGACCAGGCAAGTCGGGAGGCTGTGCGCCGCCTCATCCGCGCCCCTCGCTGGCATGGAACAGTATGCGCCCTTCCAGCGTGGTTCCCTGCCCCACGGTCGAGCGGATCTCGAGCTGGCCGCCCAGGGCGTCGATGCGGTCCGCCATGTTCTGCAACCCACTGCCCTTCGGGGTCGAGGAGGGATCGAAGCCCCGACCGTCGTCGGAGACTCGGAAGACCAGTCGGCCGTTCTCCTCGCCGAGACGGATCACGGCCCCCGTCGCGTCGGCATACTTCGCAACGTTCTGGAGCGCCTCGAGCACGCAGAAGTACACTGTGGCCTCCACCTCTGCCGGGTAGCGGCCCATCCCGTTCGACTCGAGCGCGACCGGCACGGTGCCCTTCCGAGCCTGGGACTCCAGCGCGGAGGCGAGACCCTTGTCCGCCAGGAGGGGCGGGTAGATCCCCCGGGCCAGATCACGGAGGTTCTCGAGCGCATCCTGCGTCTCGCCCCGGAGCTGGTCCGCGAGCTCCTTCGCCTTGGCGCCATCCTGCTCGGCCACCGAGCCCAGGAGCCTCAGCTTCACCGCAAGGGCCACCAACTGCTGCTGGGCTCCATCATGGATGTTCCGCTCCAGGCGCCGGCGCTCCTCGTCCTGAGCCGCCACCAGTCGCTGTCGGGAGGCCCGGAGCTCCTCGATCAGCCTGACGTTTCGGAGGACCAGGCCGGCCTGGGAGGCGACGTCACCGAGGAGCTTGTCCAGGACGGGGGTGGGAGACTCTCCGCGAGGCATCTCCACAGTCAGGGCGCCCAGCAGTTCCCCCTGGTGTCGAACCGAGAAGGTCCGATCGGCGCCGGGCAGGGCGGGGACGTCGTCGCCGACCAACGGCATCGACGGCTGTGCCGCGTTCGTCGTCGGCCACGACGCCGCGGGACGGAGCTCCCCTCCAACTCGGAGCCACACCTCCGCTCGTGCCGCACCGGTCCCCTCTCCCAGGACACGGGCGATCCGGGCCAGGACCTCCTCGTCGGCGTAGGCGCTGCCCATCCGCTGGGACAGCTCGGACAGGATCTCGTAGGGGGTGGCCCGCTTCCCATAGACCAGGCGGTTGGCCAGCCGTCCGGCCCAGTGCCGGAGCGGCTGGAAGAGCAGGGCCAGGGCCGCCGCAGCGATGAACGGGACGAGATTGATGGCTCCGGCCGTCCCGAAGAAGAGCGTGGGGATCCCGACCGCCACCACGAAGTAGGCGACCGTGATGAACGCGGCCAGGATCCCGAACACCACCGTCTTCCTAACGACGACGTCGAGGTCGAAGAGGCGATACTTGAGGATGGCGAATCCGGACGCCACGGGGATGCCGACGGCGATCGACACCACCGTTAGCGTGAACAGGATGTCGTTGATCCACGACGTCGAGCCCTCGAGGGTGACGCCGGTCACGAACGTCCCGGCGAGCAGAACCCCGGCGGCCAGGGCCACGTAGGCCAGCCACCTGATCTGCTGGCGCTCCTCCGTTCCCGCCCGCCGGTACCGGAAGAATGGAGCCGTCACGGAGAGGAGCGCGGCTCCCAACATGGGCCACCCGCCCGCCCCGACGATGATCCCCGCGATCCCCCGGAGCGACTCGACTCCGGTGGGATTGGGGATGCTGATGCCGGGCTGCGGACTCAGGGCCCTGGGCTGGATGATCAAGCCGGTGACGGCGACCGCCGCGGCGGCGACGATCACCCACACCAGAGCCCGCCAGCGGCGGGATGGCACCCTGCCGGTCGGGAAGAGGACGAACACCACGGGGATCGCCGCGATCACCGGAACAAGGAACCATCCCCCGAGCCACGCCGCGAACACGGCGGTGGAGGAAGGAGTTGGCTCTGCCTGGAGAGCCTGAATGGCGTATTCCTCGCCCAGGATACCGATCTCCATGCCGAGCGCGAGCGAGAGGAAGATCCATCCGATCGGGTTCCGACGGTGCCGAGAAGCGATCAGCGCTCCCACGGTGGCGTACCCGAGGATCATCAGGAGCGCGATCACGCGGAAGAAGGCGTCCTCCTCCGTGGGAAGCAGGCCGAGGAGTGCCGCGATGAACGAGAGGACCACGACCGTGACCGCGAGTCCCCACAACGACCACGCGAGGCGCTTCCCGGTCTGCGCCTTCATGGCGCCTCCATCGAGGTCCTGAGCGGGATCCGGCCGGTGACGGTGGTGCCTTGGCCCGGCCCCGATTCGACGTCCAAGGATCCTCCCAGCGCCTCGAGGCGGTCGGCCATGTTCTGGAGCCCAGAGCCCCGAGGGGTCGACGCCCGATCGAATCCCCTGCCGTCGTCCTGCACCTCGAACAGGAGGTCGCCGTCCACAGCACGGAGTCGCACGGTAGCGGCGGATGCCTCCGCGTACTTCGTGGCGTTCTGCAGCGCCTCGAGCACGCAGAAGTACGCGGTCGCTTCGGCCTCAGCGGGGTAGCGGCCGATGCCGTTCGGCTCGACACCTACCGGGAACGGCACCTTCCCGGCCTGGGCCTCGAGGGCCGCGGCCAGGCCCTGATCGGCCAGGAGCGGCGGGTAGATGCCCCGGGCCAGATCCCTGAGGTTCTCGAGGGCGTCCTGCGTCTCGCCCTGCAGCTCTTCCAGGAGTGACTGGGCCTTCTCCACGTCCCGGCCAGACATCGTCCGGGCCAGCCGAATCTTCACCGCCAGCGCCACCAGCTGTTGCTGGGCCCCGTCGTGGATGTTCCGTTCCAGTCGGCGCCGCTCCTCGTCCTGGGCCGCCACCAGCCGCTGGCGGGAAGCGCGCAGCTCCTCGATCAGCCGGACGTTCCGCAGGATCAGGCCAACCTGGCCGGCCAGGTCCGTGACCAGCTTCTCCTGGGTCGGGTTCAATGGCTCTCGGCGGGAGGTCTGCACAGACAACACGCCGAGCAGCTCGCCCTGGTGCCGCACGGGGTAGGGACGCTCCTCACCAGGGAACCTCGGGAGCTCCGCGCCTTTCACCGCGAGTGGTGCTGGAGCATCGCCACCGTCCGGCCACGCTGCCGCCGAACGGAGCTCGCCTCCCACTCGGACCCACACCCGGGCCCGCTCGGCGCCGGTGGCCTCCCCGACCATGCGGGCGATCCTGGGGAGGATGTCCTCCGTCGAGTAGGCCTCCCCGAGATGGTCGGAGAACGTCGAGAGCACCTCGTAGGGCGTGGCGCGCTTGCCGTACACCAGGCGGTTCGCGAAATGGCCAGCCCGCGACCGGATCGGCTGGAAAGCCACTGCCACCACCGCCGTGGCCACGATCGAGAGGAACAGGTTCCCTCGACCGCCGACCAGCGACCCGATCCCGATCACGATGCCGACGTAGATCGCGGTGATGAACGCCGCCAGCAGTCCGAACAACACGGTACGGTTGATGACGACGTCGATGTCGTAGAGGCGGTACCTGAGGATGGCGATCCCCGCGCCGACCGGCAGGGCCGTGAACGCGATGGCCGGAAGGATGGTGTCCAGCAAGAGACCACCTCGGATACCCAAGGCCTGGACCATTCCGTCCACGACGAACTGGAGAGCGAGCAAGGCCGCGCCGAACAGGAACCACTTGATCTGCTGACGCTGGGCACCTGCCGCCCTGCGGAAGCGAAGGACAAGCGAGGCGACCGACGCCAGCCCGAGGATCAGCAGGACGCCGAAGCCGGGGCCCTCGACGAACCCGACCACGTCGCGAAGGGCCTCGACCCCGAGTGGGTTGGAGACGCGGGTGGGGCCGATGCGACCCGGATCCAGCAAGAACAACAGAGCCACGAGGCAGATGAAGCCACCGGTGATCCAGGCGAAAGGGCGCCACCTTCGCGAGGGAAGGCGTCCGTCCGGGAACAGGAGAGGAAGGTACGTGAACGACAACGCCAGGATGCCGACCCACATCAACTCGGCGAACACGGCTGCCCACGCGCCGCCGGGCAGCGATCCGGGCCGGGTGACCAGCGCGTAGGTGGAGTACTCGCTTCCGACGAACGCGATGGCCGCGCACAGCCCAATCGCCAGGAAGATCCAGCCGGTCGCGTTCCGATGCTGGCGTGAGGCGACCATGGCACCCACCGTGGCCATGGCCAGGAAGATGGTGAAGAAGAGAGAGTTCTCGATCAGGTCAGCGATGGGGTGGTTGATCGCGACCAGCACCAGCCCCGCGCTCCCGACTGCGAGCACGACCACGAGGAGCGACCAGGCCAGGCGAGCCGCCGTTCTCTGCTTCACGGCCTGATTGTGCCCCTCGCCGGGACCGCGTGGAAGGGGGCTCTCCGAACGCCCCGAAGGGTGCCTCCACCACCTCGAACGGCGTGCAGGCCGGGTGGGAACCGGATCGGGCGGTGGCTAGCCTCCGCTCATGCGACGACGGTTGGAACGGATCGTGCTGGGGGCGGTCATGTCGCTGGCGGCCTGGGTGGCCGAGCGCTGGCTGCTTCGGGCGGTCAGGCGGAAGGATGGCCTCCGCCCTGGCGCAGGAACGTGAGCACGGCCATCACCCGGCGGTGGACGTTCGGCTCCTCCGACAGCCCGAGCTTGTGGAAAAGGGAGTTGATGTGCTTCTCGATGGCCCGCTCGGTCAGGTAGAGCGATGCGGCGATGGCCGCGTTGTTCTTCCCCTCGGCCATCAGGGAGATAACCTCCCGCTCCCGTTCCGTGAGGCGAGCCAGCGGAGACGTGGACTCACGCTCCCGGCGGGCCACCAGCCCCTCGACCACCCTGGGATCGAGGACCGAGCCGCCGGCGGCCACGTCCCGGAGGGCCCGGACGATGTCCTCGACGTCGGCGACCCGCTCCTTCAGCAGGTAGCCGAGTCCCTCGGCCCCGTCCTTCAGGAGCTCGTAGGCGTACTCCTCCTCCGCATACTGGGACAGCACCACCACGCCCGTGCCCGGGTGCTCCCGCCGGATCATGAGGGCCGCCTGGATGCCCTCGGTCGTCTTCGTCGGCGGCATCCGGATGTCGGTGAGGACGGCGTCGGGCTCGTGCCGCTCGACCGCCGCCAGCAGGGCATCCAGGTCGGCCACGGCCTCGACGATGTCGACCTCCTCGGCCTGTCCGAGGAGGGCGGCGGTGCCCTCGCGGACGAGGTAGTCGTCCTCGGCGAAAACGACGCGCACGCCCGGATGGTATATGGGGGATGGGCATGACCGACATCCGAGTGGTTCTCGGCGACGACAACGTGCTGGTGCGGGAGGGAGTCCGGGCCCTCCTCGACGCCACCGACGGGATCAAGGTCGTGGGCGTGGCCGAGGACGCACCCTCCCTGATCGCCGCGGAGGAGGAGCACCGCCCCGACGTCGTGGTCACCGACATCAAGATGCCCCCGCTGTTCCAGCTCGAGGGGATCGAGGCGGCTCACGAGATCCGAGGCCGGCATCCCGATACCGGCGTGGTCGTGCTGTCGGCCCACGACGACGAGGCCTACGCGTTGGCCCTGCTGGGTGGAGGGCACACAGGGCTCGCCTACCTGTTGAAGGACCGGCTCGGCGAGGGCGACGAGCTGGCCCGGGCCATCCGCGAGGTCCACGCGGGGGGCTCCCTGGTCGATCCCACGATCGCCGCCCGTCTCGCCGGACGGAAGGAGTCCCGGGCCGAGGACCGTGAGCTCCTCGACCTCATGGCCCGGGGGCAGGGCTACGCGGAGATGGCCGAGGAGCTCGGCACATCGCAGGAGGCGGTGGACCGCCGGATCACCGAGACCTTCACCCGACTCGCGGCCGAGGCCGATCGGGGCGCGTCGGGCGCGGTGCGGATGCTGAAGGAGCTCCACGCGGCGGTGGTGGACCGGGAGGCATCGACCCGAGCCCTGCGAGAGTTCGTCCCCTCGCAGGTGGCCGATCGCCTCGGCTCGACGCCGCTGGAACCGGAAGAGCTCGAGGCCACCATCCTGTTCTCGGACATCCGGGGCTTCACCACGCTCTCGGAGCGTCTCCCGCCGAAGAAGCTGGGATCCCTCCTGGCCACGCACCTGGCGGCCATGGCCGAGGTCGTGCTGGCTTACGGCGGAACCGTCGACAAGTTCGCCGGCGACGCGGTCATGGCCGTGTTCGGAGCGCCGGACCCCGTGACCGACCACGCGGAGCGAGCCCTCCGGTGCGCCGTGGCCATGCAGGCCCGCCAGGCCGAGCTGAACGAGGGAGCCGAGCTCCCGCTGGAGATGGGGATCGGAGTGAACACCGGCGTGGTCATCGCCGGTACCGTGGGAGGGGGCGGCCGGCTCGAGTACACGGTCCTGGGGGACCCGGTCAACGTGGCCCAGCGCCTCCAGTCCGTGGCCGGGCCCGGTGAGGTGGTGGCCTCCGCCGGGACCGTGGCCGCAGCGCCCGGCGTGGCCGCGGAGCCCGTGGGCGCGCACGAGGTCAAGGGTCGTCGTGAGCCCGTGGAGGTCTACCGCTTGCGGCTTGCGTGACCCCGCTGCCCGGCGGGTAGATTAGCGACGTCCATCCGAACGGAAGGAGGGCACCATGCGCAGCAGACGCTCGCGAGCGCTCCTGGCCGTCGTCGGCGGGAGCATCATCCTCGGATCGCTCGGCGGGGGCGGCGCCCTGGCCGTCGGTCAGAGCGCCAAAGTCACCCTCCGCGACGCCGGCGGGGCGGCGGTCGGCCACGTCAAGCTCACCCAGGTCGGCGACGTGGTGACCGTGCGGGCCGATGTCCAGGGCGTGCCCCCCGGATTCCACGGGTTCCACGTCCACGCCATCGGTATGTGCGTCCCGCCCTTCACCTCGGCGGGAGGGCATTTCAATCCCACCGCCATGTCACACGGTGACCACGCCGGGGACATGCCGCCCCTCCTGATCATGGAGGACGGGACCGCATCGACCCGGTTCCAGACGGACCGGTTCACCGTCCGGCAACTCTACGACACCGACGGGAGCGCCATCATCATCCACGCGGACCCGGACAACCTGGCCAACATCCCGGCCCGGTATCACTCGCACACGGAGGACGTGTTCGGCCCCGACTCCGCCACCCTGGCCACCGGTGACGCCGGCGGCCGGTTCGCCTGCGGCGTGGTCGAGTAGCCCACACGGACGAAGCATCGCCGAGCAGGGGGGGCCCGCGGGGCGGTACCGTGGGTCCCCCGTGGCCTTCGACGAGGACTACTTCAGCGTCCTGTACGGCGAGGTCCCGAGGCAGACGCGATTCGACCGCGCCCGGGACGATCGGGTGGCCCGGCTCGTGCGCCGCCACGCACCGGCGCGCGGCCCTGCGAGCGCGCTCCTCGACATCGGATGCGGGTACGGGTACCTCCTCCGGCGGTTCCGGGGGCGGTATCGGCTCGTCGGGATCGACGTCTCCGCCCACGCCGCGCGAGAGACGACCGGGCGGATCCCCGGCGCCCTGGTGGTGGAGGCCGACGTCCAGCGCCCGCTCCCCTTCGACCACCCCTTCGACGTGGTGCTGGCCATCAACGTGGTCGAGCATCTCGACGATCCGGCCACCGCCGCGGAGGTCATATGGGAGGCGCTGGTTCCCGGCGGGATCTGCCTGATCCACCTGCCCACGATCAACGGGCCCGTCAGCAGGACCATCTATCGATTCGCCTACGAGCGGGATCCCACCCACATCTACCGCCCCTCCGGCCGCCAGGCCCGCCGGTTGTTCGAGCGAGCGGGGTTCCGGACCCTGGAGGCCTCGTACGCGCCGCACATCCGGTGGCTCGGATCCGGGCTCGGCTGGCACCCGGCGCTCCTGGCCGCGTTCCGACGAGCATGACGGCGGGTAGTATCGAGGGGACATGGCGACCATCAGGGTCTACGGGGCCGACTGGTGCGGGGACTGCATCCGGGCCAAGCGGGTGCTGGAGCGCACCGGCGCGGCCTACGAGTGGATCGACGTCGAGGTCCAGGCCGGTGCGGCCTCCGAGGCCATGGAGCACGCCCGCGGCCGGAAGAACATCCCGGTCGTGGTGTTCCCGGACGGCCACGTCTTGGTCGAGCCCTCCGATCCCGAGCTCGAGCGCGCCCTGATCGAGCGCCCGACCTAGGCCGTCCGCTCCAGGATCCAGAGTCCCGTATTCATGTCGCTGGCGTAGATGAGGCCGGTGGCCTCGTCAACAACCACGCCCCAGACCTGCGGCGTCTGCGACAGCACCCCGCGCTGCGAGGGCTTCACCGGATTCTTCCCGGCCGGCGGGACGAAGAACGCCACCTCCTGGGGGTCGGTGGGATCGCTGGCGTCCACGACCCGGACCCCGTCCGAGTACCACGAGATGTACACGTCCGTCCCCACCAGGTAGGGGTTGTGGATCGTGTAGTCCCCGGACGCCGGGGTGCCGGTCGACATCGAGTTCGGGGTGCGGTATTCCCCGATCTGCACGGGCGCGGAGCGGTCGGAGTAGTCGTAGACCCGCAGGTAGCCCCAACCGGTCTCGATGTCCGGGCCCGAGTGCGGGCAGAAGTCCTCGTCGGCCGTGAACAGGAGCTCCCGGTCATCGTCGAACATCGACGAGTGCCCGTCACCGTCCTCGTCGGCCTCGTAGTCGGTGTCGCCCAGGAGCGTCGGGTTGGCGGGATCGGTGACGTCCAACGCCACGAACCCGCTGTCCCAGTACGCCAGGAACACCTCCGTCCCATCGCCCGATGGCTCCGCACCGTGACCGAAGACCGGGTCGGGGTCGCACCCCTGGCCCGGACCGAGCGGTCCCCCGGCGTCATGGATCACGCCCCAGTCCGAGACCTCGAAGGGATCGGTCGGGTCCGTGATGTCGATCAGCCGGAAGTCACCACGGCTCCCCTCGTCCCGGAACCCGCTGGAGGTGTTGGGATCCTCGTACTCGCTGGCCGGGACCGTGGCGTAGGCGAACGTGCGGCTCAGGTCTGCTCGATGCTCCACCTCGAACTCGTGCACGCCCCGCGTGCAGCACCCCGTGTCGACGAACCCCAGCTCGACCGGGTTCGTCGGATCGGTGACATCCCACAGCATCAGGCCGCGCGGGAAGGAGGTGTCGTAGCGGGACCCGCCGCACACCTGGATGCCGCCCGCGGCGATGTCACGACCGGCCATCGGTCCGGACTGCGCCGTGTACACCACCACGTCCTCGACGGAGGTGCCCTCCGGCTGATCCAGGGTGGAGACCATCGCTGGGTTCGAGGGATCTGTCGAATCGATCACCGCGATGCCGTTGTTCGGGTCGTCGGGGCAGAACCGCTGCTTCGATCCCTGGGCCCAGTCCGTGAATCCCCACCGCCCGACATAGGCGAACCCGTCGTGGAACCAGACGTCGGCGTTGAACCCACGCCCACCGAGGTCGTGCTGTCCGACCACGGCGATGCCGGAGGCTTCCCCGCCCTTCTGGCCACCCTTGTACTGGGTGTTGGCCTGCTCCAGACGATGGAGCTCGTCCTTCAGCAGCTCGTCGGAGTTCTTCGGCGCGGAGAGCGCGCCGGTGGCGACCACGAGGGTCATGACCGTCGCCAGGATCGTCCCGAGTGTGAACCTGCGCATCGCGTCACCTCCCGGTTGTGGAAACACCATTAGGTCATACGTGCCAGGACGGGTTCAAGTCGGTGCCAGCCGCCAGAAGTCGCCGGTCAGGCCGAGCGAGTCGAATAGGGCCTGGGCCTCCTCCGGGGTGCGGCGCCGCCAGTCGGGTTCCATCCGGTTCGAGTACCACGCCGTGGCCAGGCCCCAGAGCTGCTCGAGGGTCAGGAGCGCCCCCTGCGGTCCGTGGCCGGCCCGGACCCACTCCTCGACGTGCTCCTCCGACCGGAAGAGCAGCATCGCTTCAGGTGTACCCGATGTCCTCCCACCACCGCGTTGCCGGTACCGAGAAGTGTCCAACGGCCTCCGCCGGCCGAAGCGCTCCGCCCTCGACGCGGAGCTCCAGCGGATCCCCGCAGTCGGGGCATGAGCTCGTCACGCTGCCGTCGAAGCCGAGCATCGCCAGGATCCCCGGCGCGTCCCACGCGCACACGCCCCACCACCACCGGTCTCCGGCCTCGACCCGGAACGAGGTCGGCTTGGCGGAAAAGGGATTGGCCATCCAGATGTCGGTGGTACCGGGGTCGAGGACGATGACCCGACCCTCGGCCAGGCGCAGGTACGAGCGGCCGACGTCGTCCGGCTCCACCCGGAGCGCCGCGGCCGTCTGCTCGACGGTGGGCGGCCTGCCGTCCTCGGCGAACCGACGGTAGATGTGGAGGCGGACCTCCGTGTCTTGGGTCAACTGCCGCGCCCGGCCTCAAGGACGTAGCCGTACCCGCGGCGGTTCCGGATCAGGGGGTGTCGGCGACGGTCGTCCCCGAGGTGGCGCCGGAGCCGGTACACGAGCCGGCGAACGTCGTCCCCGTTCATGTCGGGCCGGTCGGGCCACACCCGGCTGGCCAGCTCGGCCGAGGTGGTCGGCAGGCCGGGCCGGAGCGCCAGCTCGCGCAGCACGGTGAACTCCTGGGGCGGCAGGGAGACCTCGCGGCCCGAGAACGTGACCAGCCGACGGACGAGGTCCACGGACAGGGCTCCGACCTCGATGACCTCGGGCGGCTCGCGGGGCGGCCACCGCTCCCCGTCCTCGGCCCAGTAGTGGTGAACGTCCGCGGACCGAAGCAGGTGGCGCTCGCCCGGAAGGATCTTGGCCTCGTACCACCGCTCCCCGGCGAAGGTCCGGATCGCATCGAGGTCGCGCCACGTCGTGGTGACCAGGAACTCGTCCGGCGACGCCTCCGTCGGCAGGCCCACGTGCACGCCCAGGAACCCGGGATGCGACCGGAAATGCGGTATCCCCTGCTCCTCCAGGACGCGCAGGAACTCGCGGTGCTTCCCCGCCCTGACCCGCCCGCGGAACACCCTGATCAGCACGCCAGCCGAGTATAGGTCTCAGGTCCCGGACCCGGCCTCGCTGATCTCGATGAGGTGGCCGTCGGGGTCTCGGAAGAACGCCCGGATCTCCCAGCCGTGATCGACCGGCGGGGTGAGGAACCCGGCACCGCGGGACCGCAGGACCTCGTAGGCGGCCCGGCAGTCCGAGACTCGGATGGTCATCGCGTGACCGACCGTTGTCGGGTCGGACGGCGACGCGAAGGTCACGTCCGGCTTGTCCTCGGTGGGACCGCCGCCGGTGACCAGGAGCAGCCACGTGTCGAGGAACCGCAGGACGACCGACGTCCCCCCGTACTCTCGATGGACCGTCGCGCCGAGGACGTCGCGGTAGAACGAGCGAGAGCGCTCGATGTCGCTCACCACGAGGATATGGGTGAGCTCCATGCTCTCTTCGGGGAACCTGCTCACAAGGGCATTCTCTCCCGGCGGTCGGCCCAGCACGACATACCATGCCGAGATGCTCCGGATCGATGACGCCGGGCTGAGGAGGATGCGGGTGGCGGCGCAGCTGCTCCACAGGCCCGGGCGGCGGTCGCCCGCCGACGTCGTCCGCCACCTCGTGGGGATCCAGGCCCAGGCTCCGCTGGCCGCCGAGCTGGGCGTGCGGGCTCGGGCCAAGCGGGTCACCCTCGCCGACGTTGACCGGGCCCGGCTCGAAGACCGTTCCGTGATCCGCACGTGGGCCATGCGCGGCACCATCCACCTGATCTCGGCCGAGGACGTCGGGTGGCTGGTCCCGCTGACCGTCGGGCCGTCCATGCCCAGGGTGTGGCGACGGCTGGCCGAGGAGGGCGTTCCCCGGCGGACGGCCGAGCGGGCCGTTGGCCTGATCGAGGACATGCTCGCCGCGGAGGGACCCCTCACCCGGGCGGAGATCGCCCAGCGGCTCCGGCGACGCCGGATCCGGGCCGAGGGCCAGGCCATGGCCCACCTCACCTGGCTGGCTGCGGCCCGTGGGGTGTGCTGTTTCGGGCCGACGAGAGGAGGCCGGCCGACGTTCGTGCTGCTCCGGGACTGGGTGAGCGAGCCCCGCCCATTGGAGGGCGACGGGGCCCTGGCCGAGCTCGCCACGCGGTACCTGGGCGCCCACGGCCCCGCGACCCCAGAGGACCTGGCCTATTGGTCGGGGCTCCGGGCCGCGGACGTCCGCCGGGCCTGGGCCCTGGTGGCCGACAGCCTCACGGAGGTAGAGACGCGGGGCGGCACCAGGTGGCGCCTGCGGTCCCGGCGGGCGGAGGCCTCGCCTGATCTCGTCCGGCTCCTGCCGATGTTCGACGAGTACCTGCTGGGCTGGCGCTTCCGGGACCTCGTCCTCCCCAAGCGGCACCGCCGACGGGTGGTCCCCGAGGGCGGTGGCGTGATCCACCAGGCGGTCGTGGCCGACGGCGTCGTGCGGGGCACCTGGTCGGGGGAGGCGAACGATGACCGCCTCCGGGTCGCCGTCAGCCCCTTCGGGAGGCCGTCCTCGGCTCTACGCGGGGCCCTGGCGGTCGAGGCCAGGGACGTGGGCCGGTTCCGGGGCCTGGCCAGCAAGCTGGCGATCGTCTGAGCGGCCGCGCCGCTACTCGATGACCACCGGGGCCAGGTCCTCGACCCCGACGACCTCGAAGAGCCGGCGGAGGTTGGGGGCACAGCCCCGGAAGACCAGCGCCCCGCCGCCCATCCGCCCGGCTACCTCGAGGATGGCGTGTATCCCGGAGCTATCCATGAAGCTGAGCCTCGAGCAGTCGACGATGAAGTCGCGGTCCGGCTCGATCCGCTCACCGATGTAGGTCTTAAGCCGCTCGGCGTTCGTCGCGTCGACCTCGCCGACCAGCCGGCATCCCGTCGGGGTGTCCTCGATCGTCAGCAAGTCGCCTTTGTCGCGGGGCATCAGGCTCCCTGTCGGCGCCGGGGACTGTACCCCCCCGGTTCCCGGCCAGGCAAGCCCTCGGCGATGGCGAGCCGCAAGAGTCCTGGCATGCGGGAAGCGCCACAGGGAGGGGCCGGACCCGCCGCACCGCGACTACGCGAGGGGGTTCCATGCGATCCTCCCATCGGCCGGCCCCCCGGCCAGCTCCCCGACGTCGGTTCCGTCGGCCCTCATCGAGAGCACCCGGGTTCCGGCCACGAAGGCGATCCGCGAGCCATCGGGCGACCAGGTCGGCCACGCGTACCGCACGTCGTCGCCGCCCACCAGCTCGGTCAGCCCGGTGCCGTCCGCGCGGACCACGTACACGGCGCTGTGGCCGGCCTCCGAGGTTCCGGCGAAGGCCATCCTGGTCCCGTCGGGCGACCAGGCCAGCCCGGCCGTGCCCCCCTCGACCTCGTCGAGGAGCAGGTCGCCCACCAGGAAGCCGTCACCCGTGCCGTCGGCTCTCGTCCACGCCAGGCCGGGGGCATCCTCCCCACCCCGGCGGAACAGGCCGAAGTAATAGACGCGCTCCCCGTCCGGTGACCACGCCGGGTGAGATGACCACGCCGGGTGGGAGGCCGTCTCTCCCCTGCCGCCGGTCTCGATCTCCTGGGGCGTGCCGCCGTCCACCGGGACGACGAACAGCGTCTCCGCGCCCTCGCCGGGTCGGACCCCCGTGGTCCGGGCGAATACCACCTCGGTCCCGTCCGGCGAGAACGACCCGCCGCTCACCCCTCCGTCGGTGGTCAGCCGGACCACCGCCCCGTCGGCATGGAGGACGTAGAGGTTGGGCTCCTCGAGTTCCCGACGGTAGATCGCGTTGCTCAGGAACAGCAGCATGGAGCCGTCGGACGACCAGGCCACGGGCCGGTCGAACACGTCGGGGCGACGGGTGAGGACCACCCGGTCCGATGGGTCGGACGGATCGACGGCCACGATACCGGCGCCGCCGATCGCGACCCAGCCCCGGGCCCGCTCGACGGCGGAGGCCCCGGGC
>JBOGVU010000017.1:0-39891 GCA_050692915.1 Actinomycetota bacterium
GACCGAGCCGCCGGGCGTGATCCCGGCCGGCGGGGGTCAGGGCGGCCAGGGGGATGAGGACCAGGACGGCACCGGCGACGGGGAGGGCGCCGGAGACGAGGAGGGCGCCGGAGACGAGGAGGGCGCCGGCGACGAGGGTGACGACGTGGACCAGGGTGGGCCGCCCGGTGGCGAGGGCCCCACCGACGACGGTCCGGACGGCCCCGCCGTGGGCGGCGGGAACGACCAGGTCACGGGGAACGGGAAGGGGCCGAAGACCACGGGCAAGGGCCACCAGAAGGCCAAGGGAACGGGCCACCAGAAGGCCAAGGGCAAGGGACACATCCATGACGGCGACGGGAGCGGAGAGCAGGCCGCAGAGCCGGGCAAGGACAAGGGCAAGGCCATGGGGAAGGAGAAGGACGCGGACGGCCACCCGGCCGGAGGCCCGCCCGGGTCCGCGGGCGGTCCCCCGGCCGACGTCCCGGGTCACGGAAAGGGCGGCGGGAAGGGCCCCGGAGGCTGAGGTCCGGACGGAACCGGCCGTGACGTTCGAGGAGGCGCTGGCCGGGTTGGGGTTCACCAGGGACCGCGAGGTCCGTGGGACCCGGCACTATCTCCTCCGGCCCACCCCCTATCTCACCTACTGGGTCCAGGCACGCGAGGATGGGACCGCCCTGTTCACCTGGGAGTTCGCCATCGGCTCGTTCGCGGCCTCCCTCGGCCTGCAGGTCGGGTCGGACGAGCACCTCAACACGTTCCTGTTCCCTCGGGAGGACGCCGGGGGGCCGCAGGAGCCCGCCTGGGTGGCGGCCCAGATCGAGCGAACCGAAGCGCTCCTGCGCTCTGTGCGGCTCCTCGACCGGGTCTAGGCGGAGCGGCGGCTCAGGAGCCGGGCCACCGACTCCGGGGGCTCCGGCCTGGCGAAGTAGAAGCCCTGGGCCAGGGTGCAGCCGAGGTCCCGCAGGGCGGTGAGCTGCTCCTCGGTCTCCACGCCCTCGGCCACCACCGACAACCCCAGCGAGCGGGCCATGCCCAGCACCGCCATCACGATCGCGGTGTCCTCGGGCTCCCGCCCCAGCCCGTCGACGAAGGACCGATCGATCTTCAGCGTGTCCACCGCCAGCCTCTTGAGGTGCGCCAGCGACGAGTAGCCGGTGCCGAAGTCATCGATCGATAGCCGGACCCCCAGCTCCTTCAGGGCCCGAACCACCCGGGCCACCCCATCGGTGTCCTCCATCAGGGCGCTCTCGGTGATCTCGAGGTGGATCCGGTCGGGGTCGGTGGCCGTCTCCTCCAGGGCCGCGCGCACCTCCTCGACGAGGTCCGGGGCGGTCAACTGGTGGGCGGACAGGTTCAGCGACAGCCACGTCTCCCGCCCGAACCGCCGCCATCGTTCGGCTTGTCGGCACGCCTCCTCCAGGACCCACCGGCCGATCGGGACGATGAGCCCGCTGTCCTCGGCCACTGGGATGAACTCCGCCGGCAGGATCAGCCCTCGCTCCGGGTGTTCCCATCGGAGGAGCGCCTCGACCCCCACGATCCTTCCGTCGAGGATCGACACGGCGGGCTGGTAGTGGAGTCGGAACTCCTCCCGCTCCAGGGCCCGGTGGAGGGCGCTCTCCATCGACAGCCGCTCCGCCGATCGGATCCGCATGGTCTCGTCGAACACCTGGTACGGGCGGCCCCAACGCTTGGCGCGGTACATCGCGGTGTCCGAGGCCCGGAGGAGGTCCTCGGGAGAGAGGCCCTCGGCGGCCAGGGCGATCCCCGTCGACGCCGTGACGTAGAGGTCGTCGTCGTCGATGGTGAACGGTGCCGACACCGCCTGGGCCAGCCGCTCCGCGATCGAGACCGCCTGGGCCTCACTGCGGACGGCCCGGCACAGGATCGCGAACTCGTCGCCTCCGAACCTCGCCACGAGGTCGGTCGGCCGGATGGCGTCGGAGAGGCGCGCCCCCACCTCCGCCAGTAGCCGATCCCCGGCCCCGTGCCCCAGGCTGTCGTTCACGACCTTGAACCGATCGAGGTCGAGGAACAGCACCGCCAGGCTTCCAGCGCCGGGACCGGCCTGGGCCTCGACCAGGCGCTCCACGAACGACCGGCGGTTCGGCAGGCCGGTCAGCGGATCGACCACGGCCTGCTCGATCAGCTGGATCTCGAAGCGCTTCCGGTCGCTGATGTCGATGTGGCAGACCACCGCGCCGTGGTCCACGCCGGACAGGGGGGTGACCCGGAGGCTGAACCAGCCCTCCCCCTCGGGCGGGTGGCACGGGTAGTCCATCACGAACTCCTCCCGGGCCTCTCCCAGGATGGCCCGGATGCCCTCCGCCGCGGCCAGCGCCTCGAGCGTGGCCGATCGCTCGCACACCTCCAGGTAGTTCGCTCCGGGGCCGGCGGCCCCCGGATCGGCACCCGCGTCCTCCCCGAACCGTCGCCACGCTCGGTTCACGGCCACGATGGTCCCGTCTGCATCGAGGACGGCGGTGGGGGACACCAGCGAGTCGAGGACGTCGCGGCTGAACCGCTCGCCTTCCCGCAGGGCCGCCTCCATCCGCTTCCGCTCGGTGATGTCCTCGAGCTGCGCCACGAAGTAGAGCGGCCGGCCGGAATCCGAGGCCAGGACCCGGCTCTGGACGGTCCATGCCACCTCGCCGTCGGGGCGGACCAGCCGGCTCTCCACCCGGAAGGCCGAGGCCCCCCCGTCGAGCGCCTCACGCTCGAGCTCCAGCAGGACGTCGATGTCGACGGGGTGGGTGATGTGCTGCCAGGAGGCGCCGACGAGCTCCTCGGCCCGTCGTCCGGCCAGCTCGCACATCGCCCGGTTGACTCGGAGGTGCTTCCCGTCCGGCGCGATCAGGGCCATGGGGACGACCGCCTGCTCGAACGCCTCCCTGAAGGGGTCGGAGTGCTCGATGCCGGGGACGAACCCGAGCGTGGCGAAGTGGGCGGGAGGCTCGCCCGGACCGTGATCCGGCTCGAGCGCGGGGGCCGCGCGATCGGGTGACGTCATGGACTGCTACTGATATCGGCGCCGGGGAGGGGGTGGCTGGATAGTCAATCCGGGTGATCGCCGGGTCGGGCGTTCAGGGCCCACGCCCATGGGCCGTTCGCCGGACCCAAGCCGGATCCCCGCTTGACAACCGCCGTCCGGTCAGGATATGGTTCTAGTCGAACTAGGATGCCTCAAACTAGAACGAGTGAGACTACCGAGGGCCGCGGAGAGGGTCTCCCCACGACCACGTTCGCCATCCTGGGGCTCCTCACCTTCGGTGAGATGTCCGGCTACGACCTCACGAAGCTGGTGAATCGCTCCGGGGGGTTCTTCTGGACGCCGGCGAAGAGCCAGATCTACGCGGAGCTCAGGCGGTTGGTGGCGCTGGGGTTCGCCACCGAGCGCGAGGTGGAGCAGCGCGATCGCCCCGACAAGCGGCTGTACCGCATCACGAAGCGGGGGGTCGAGGCCCTCCAGGAATGGCTGGAGCGTTCCGAGGACGAGCCCGAGTCGTTCAAGAGCCCGTTCCTGGTGAAGGTCTTCTTCGGCCATCTGATGGATCGCCGGACCTTCGTCCGCCGGATGCGGGAGTACCGAGCGCACGCCGAGGAACGCCTGGCCACGCTGCGGGACCTGGACCGGCGGATCGCGGGAGATCCGGAGGCCGCGTTCCCGTACTTCGTGCTGCGCGCCGGCCTCCAGCACGTCCGGGCCACGATCCGGTGGATCGACGAGGTGTTACGACAGCTGGCGAAGGAGGGAGGGACATGACGACGAACGCGACCGCGGTGGGCGAGCGCGCCGTTGAGGTCGAGGACCTCACGAAGGTCTTCCCGGCCCCGGGGGGAGGCACCCTCGCCGCCGTGGATGGGGTCTCGTTCGACGTGCGGCGAGGAGAGGTGTTCGGGTTCCTGGGGCCGAACGGAGCGGGGAAGACGACCACGCTCGAGATCATCGAGGGCCTCCAGTCCCCGACCGGCGGCCGCACCGCCGTGCTGGGCCTCGACTCCCAGGCCGACCAGGCCCGGATGAAGGAGCGGATCGGGGTCCAGCTCCAGGCCGGAGCGTACTTCGACTTCCTGACGCTCCAGGAGATCCTCGACCTGTTCGGCTCGTTCTACCCTCGGCAGGTGCAGCCGGGGCAGCTCCTGGAGAAGGTCGGGCTGACCTCGAAGCGACGGGCCCTGGTGAAGGAGCTTTCCGGCGGGCAGGCCCAGCGGTTCTCGATCGTGGCCTCCATGGTCAACGACCCGGAGGTCGTGTTCCTGGACGAGCCCACCAC
This sequence comes from Actinomycetota bacterium, assembly GCA_050692915.1. Classification (GTDB taxonomy): domain Bacteria; phylum Actinomycetota; class UBA4738; order UBA4738; family CALAEC01; genus CALAEC01. Next base: position 4,257 of record JBOGVU010000017.1, read on the forward strand.
GGGCCTCGACCCGCAGGCCCGGCGGAACCTGTGGGAGTTCATCTCGTGGATCAATCGCGAGGAAGGAAAGACCGTCGTCCTCACCACCCACTACATGGAGGAGGCCGAGATCCTCTGCGACCGCGTGGCCATCATCGACCAAGGAAGGATCCGGGCCCTGGACACGCCGATCGAGCTGATCCATCAGCTCCCCGATGCCTATCGGATCCTGTTCGTGACGCGGGAGGCGGTCGACGCCGCAGAGCTGCGAGCGCTGCCCGGGGTGGTGGAGGTCTCGGTGTCGGCGAACGGCGCCTCCAGCCACGAGCTGCGGATCTCCCGGGCCCAGGACACCCTGCCCGCCTTCGTCGCCTGGGCCGAGGATCGGGAGGTCGAGGACGTCCGGATGCTCCCGGCCACGCTGGAGGACGTGTTCCTTTCGCTGACCGGGCACAGCCTGAGGGAGTGAGGGAGATGACGAAGCTCACGTGGGCGAGCGTCAAGATGCTGTACCGCGACCGGCAGTCGCTGTTCTGGGCCCTAGCGTTCCCGGTGATCTTCACGGTGGTGTTCGGGCTCTTCGACTTCACCGCCAGCCCCGAGGCCAGGTTCGTCGTGGTGGCGGATGGGGACACGCCCGTGTCCGAGGCCCTGGTGGACGGCCTGCGGCGCACGGAGTCCTTCACGGTCGAGACGGCGGACGACCCGGACCAGGCCCGAGGCCGCCTGCGGGACGGGGAGGTCGACGTGGTGGTCGCGGTGCCGGAGGTCGAAGTGCAACCGACCGGGCCGGCGGCGCGTACCAACGTCGAGGTGCTGTACAACGAGTCGAACGCGGACGTGAACTCCTTCGCGCTGGGGGCGGTGGAGCGGTTGGTGAACGGGTTGAACCTCCGCCTGGCCGGCGTGACCAGCCCGCCCGTCACGGTGGAGGAGGAGGGCGTGGCCGGCAAGACCGTGGAGTACTACGACTTCCTCCTTCCCGGGCTCGTGGCCATGGGCGTGATGAACTTCTCGATCACGGGGATGTCAGTGGCCATCGCCCAGTACCGGGAGAAGCGGATCCTGAAGCGGATCCTGGCCACGCCGCTGCGTCCGTCCCGGTTCCTCGCCGCTCAGGTTCTGGCCCGGCTGGCGCTGGCCGTGGTCCAGGCCGCGCTGATCCTCGCGGTGGGGGTGTACGGGTTCGGCGCGCAGATCTACGGGAACGTGGTGTGGATCTTCGTCCTGGCCACGGTGGCGAACCTCATCTTCCTCAACATCGGGTTCGCCATCGCCGGGCGCGTAGCCAACCCCGATGCCGCGCAGGGGTGGCCAGCGCGGTGGCCCTGCCGATGATGTTCCTGTCGGGCGTGTTCTTCCCTACCGACACGCTCCCCAATATCCTCCAGAGTGTGGTGCGCTTCCTCCCGCTCACGCCGCTGATCGACGCGCTCCGAACCGTGTCGCTCGAGGGGCTGTCGATCACCGAGACCGGCCCCCAGCTGCTCCTGTTGGGATCGTGGGTCCTGGCGTCCTTCGCCATCGCCGGGGCCGCCTTCCGGTTCGGGGGGTCCCGGTGAAGTCTCGCCACGCCCGAAGGTGACGCTGTGCCCGGCCCACGGGAGCCGGACGACGCTCCGGCGCGCGATACCCTAGATGCCATGGACTTCGAGCGGGCCCTGGTGGTCTTCGCCCACCCCGACGACGCCGAGTTCCTGTGTGGCGGCACCATCGCCGTATGGACGGAGGGCGGGACCGAGGTCGACTACGTGTGCGCCACCGACGGTTCGGCCGGGTGGAACGGCCCCGACCGAGGCCGGGACGAGATCGCTGCGGCCCGCGCCGAGGAGCTTAGGGCGGCGGCGGACGTGCTCGGGGTGAAGGAGGTGCGGTTCCTCGGCTTCGAGGACGGCTCGCTCCAGGCCGACCTCGACCTTCGGCGAGCCGTCACCCGCGAAGTGCGGCGGTCCCGCCCGAACGTGATCGTGGCCCCCGACCCCTCGATGCTGTGGTCAGGTCGCTCCTACATCAACCATCCGGACCACCGGGCCGTGGGCGAGGCGGTGCTGGCTGTGGTGGCCTGCGACGCCCCCACCCGTCCCCAGTTCCCCGAGCTCCTCGACGAGGGGCTGGAGCCGTTCAAGGTCCCGGCGCTGTGGCTCTCCACCGAGCACCGCGAAGCGGATACGAAGGTGGACATCGGGCCCACGATCGAGCGCAAGGTCGAGGCCCTACGGGCGCACGAGAGCCAGATCACCAACATGGGCGATTTCGATGTCGCCGCGCGGATCCGCGAGTGGGCCGCCGCGATCGCCGGCGAAGACGGGATGGATTACGCGGAGGCCTTCCGCACGTTCCACCTGGAGGACTGATGGCCGACGAGGAGCAGCCCGAGCCGCTGGAGGGCGAGGAGCGGGAGAACATCCAGGCGGACCTGGAGGACCTCGGGTCCATGCGCGGGGTGTTCGAGCCCCAGGGGACCAAGGGCGTGGTGATCGCGTGCCCCGACTGCGGGTCCGACCACTACTACGGGTGGGAGCTCCTCCAGGAGAGCCTGCAGCACATGCTGTCCACCGGCGAGCCCCGGATGCACGAGCCTGCCTTCGAGCCGAAGCAAGAGGACTACCTGCTGTGGGACTACGGGAAGGGCTATGTGGATGCCCTGGCCGACACCGGGCTGAACGATGGCTCGGCGGTCGACGTCAAGTCCTGCCCGTGGTGCGAGGCGCCGATCGAGGCGCACTTCGCGTTCTGCCCCCGGTGCGGAAGGCCGACGGCGCCGGCTCGGCTCTTGGCGGAGCTGGTCCGCCGGGGGATGGACGAGCGTGAGGCCCGGGCCCTTCTGGTGAAGGCGGGCTTCGAGCCGTTCGGCCCCGCCCGCTAGGAGCGATTCAGGACCGGAACGCGGCCAGGGCCGGGTAGTCCTCCGGGCCCGAGGTGAAGTGGTCGTACAGGCTCACGCCTATGGCTCCCCGGTTCCGGGCGGCAGCGGCGAACGCCCGGACCTCCTTCCGGTTGAGCTCGTCGGCGATGCCACCGATCGCGTGGATCCTGGTCCCAGGGTCGCCGGTGCCGTTGATGATCTGCTCGATGTTCCGAGCCACATGTCGCCGGGCCGCCTTGGCCCCCGACGACCGGGCGCTGAAGTAGATCATCGGAAGGAACACGTCGTACCAGCGGTCCAGGGCCGCGTACGGGAACGGCCCTCCCCACTCGTAGAACCACGGCGGGGTGATCGCCCCCAGTGGGTAGCGAGCCCCGGCGGCCCTGCGGATCCGCTTCGAGAGCTCCACCACCCGTCGGTTCCGCCTCTCCACGGGATTGACCAGCCGGGCCTCGATGTCGAGGGCGAACGAGTCGAAGGTCTGGCCGGTGGCGCTCTCGAACCGGATCGCCGCCAGCGAGCGCTTCCGGTCCGTGTGGAGGTTGTCGAAGCCGGGCAGGTACCAGGCCACGATCCGCATGCCGTTCGCGTGGGCCGCGTCGACCCACCGGGACATGATCAGCGGCTTGAACAGGTCGCGCTTGCACTTGTAGTTGCAGGTCTCCAGGTACAGGGTCCGTGCCCCCTGGGCGGCCATGGCGGCCACGGTCCCCTCCGGGTCGGCCCACCCCTGGTCGTCGAAGATGTCGACCCACGCGGCCACGCCCCGGTACGAGCCCAGCTTCACCTTCGCTGCGGCGGCAGGGGGCGCCAGCGGCGGGAACGCCAGGGCGGCGGCCACCAAGGTGGCCACGAACCGGAGCCGGGTGGACGGGATGGACATGCCGGTCAACTCTACCGGGTCGGCCGGGGTCTGTCCGGGGCGCTCACTTCCTGCGGAGCTGGCGCCACGCGGCCGGCCCCGAGGTGAAGGCGTCGTACAGGCTGGTGCCCAGCACGCCGTGCCGTCGGTCCGTGCGGACCACCGCTCGGACCTCTCGGCCCCCCAGATCCTCGGCCAGCCCGCCGATGTCGTGGATCGGGAACCCCGGGTCCCCGGTCTGTCGCCGGATCAGCCGGATGTTACGTCGGGTGTGCACACGGGCGACGCTCGGCCCCCGGCCGCGGACCGTGAAGTAGTTCATGGGCAGGAACACGTCGTATTGACGGCTCAGCGTCCGGTACGGGAACGGCCGCCACGAGAAGAACCACGGGGGGGTGATGGCCCCCATCCCGTACCCGCGTCCCACCCGCTCCCTGAGCCGGCGGGACAGGGCCACCAGCCTTCGGTTCCGGACGCCCACCCGGACCTCCATGGCCTCGATGTCGAGGGCGAACGAATCGAACCGATGGCCATCGCCCGTCCCGAACCGGATCGCCGCCAGGGAACGCTGGAGGTCCCGCTTCGGCCGTACGAAGCCGGGGAGGTACCACGACACCACCCGGATGCCGCGCCGGTGGGCGGCCCGCAGGAGGCCGCCCATCCGGGCCGGCCGAAACAGGGCCTCGTCGCAGTTGAAGTGGCATGTCTGGAGGTAGATCGTTCGGACCCCTCGTCGCCGGAGGTCAGCTGTCGTTCGGACCGGGTGGTTCCAGGCCCGGTCGTCGTAGATGTCGATCCACGCCCCCAGCCCCCGGTAGGGGGCCACCTGCTCGGGACCGGCCGAGGCCGGCGCCGCCAGGGTCAGGGCGAGCGAGCAGGCGAGGGCGAGCCCGAGGGCACCCCCCCGGGGTCGGTGGCCGGGTGGCATTGGCGCGCCAGCATATAGGGTCCGGCTCCAGATGCCAGAGCCCTTCGACCGAGCGTCTGCCGGTCCGCTCAGGTGACGGGACGCTCCAGCACGCAGTCGGCAGGGGCCTTGTCGGGCCGGAGGCCCTTGAACGAGGGGGCCCGAAGCTTTCCCACCCTGGTCATCTCGAGGTACTCCACCTCGCACACCAGCTCCGGCCGGACCCACCGGGCCCCCTTGACCGCGGCCAGGTCGGGGTCGGCGATCGGCGGCTCGGCCTGCTCCAGGGCGGTCAGACGCTTCACCAGGTCGCCCAGGACCCCATCGGTGAACCCCGTCCCGACCTGGCCGATCCACACGAGCTCGCCGTCCCGGTACGCCCCCAGGAGGAGCGCGCCGAACGTGGCCCCGCGCGACCCCGTCCCCGGGGTCCACCCCAGGATCAGGCAGTCCTGTTGGTTCGTGGCCTTGATCTTCCGCCAGTCCTTGGTCCGCCGGCCCGGCACGTAGGGGGTCCCCAGGCGCTTGCCCACGATCCCCTCGAACCCGAGCCCCTTCGCCGACTCGAAGAACGACGTCCCCTCCCCATCGACCACGAACGTGAGAGCCATGGGGCCGGTGACCGTCACGACCTCCTCGAGGAGGCGCCGTCGCTCCTCCAGCGGCTCCCGGGTGAGATCGCGGCCGTCCAGCCACAGGAGGTCGAAGGCGAACAGCACCACCGGGACCTGTCGCCGGGCCCGCTCCACGTCCTTTGGGGCGGTCAGGTTCATGCGCTGCTGGAGCCGCTCGAACGACGGCCGCCCCCCTTCGTCCGAAGCCACGATCTCCCCATCGATCACCGCGTTGAGCGCGTTGACGAACCGGGCTAGGTTGTCGAGCTCGGGGTAGATGTCGGTCTGGTCTCGGCCGGTCCTGGACACGAGCCGGGAGCCGTCCGTGGCCACGTAGGCCAGGGTCCGGATGCCGTCCAGCTTCGGCTCGAACCGCCAGTCGGGATCGTCGAAGGCCCGGTGCCCGCCCTCGGCCAGCATCGGGGCCAGCATCGGCGGCGACTCCGCTTGCTCGGCCGCCGAGCGCTTCGACAGGAACACGAGCCAGTCGGTGCGGGTCTTGACCAGGTGGTACTCGCCGCGGTGCCGCCGCCCCTCAACGCGGAACGTGACCTTGTCGTCCTTCCATTCCAGGGCCTCGTACCGTCCCCGGTCGAAGATGCGGACCTCTCCGGCCCCGTACTGGCCCTCGGGGATCCATCCCTCGAAGTCGCCGTACTCGATCGGGTGGTCCTCGGTGTGGACCGCCAGCCGCTTGTCGTCGGGATCCGTGGGCAGGCCTCGGGGCACCGCCCACGACGCCAGGACGCCGTCGCGCTCGAGCCGGAGGTCGTAGTGCAGCCGGGTGGCGTCGTGCTTCTGGATCACGAACAGCTCGTCGTTGCCCGGCCGGACCTCGGGGGCCGGCTCCGGCGTCACGTCGAACCGCCGCTTCCGCTCGTACTCCGCGAGCCTCTCGCCCGCCCCGCTGTCTCGCTGATGGGCCGGCGGGCTCCGCCTTCGGGCAGCGGAGGAGCTCCCCTCCGGCGGCCCCGCCGGCCCTTCCTTCCGTGCGGGCCGGCCGGCCCCACGCTCCGTAGGGCCGACCTCGATGCCCATGGCGGCGAAGGCCTCGCGGGGGTCGACGGGCTCGGTGAGCATCCCCTCGAAGAGGTCGCCGACCTCCGCGAAGCGGTTGTGGACGTTGGCGATCGTGAAGTCCCGCGGACGGACCTTCCCCGCCTCGACCTCCTCCCACGACAGGGGGGTGGAGACGGTGGCGCCGGGCTCGGGGCGAACACAGTAGACGGCCGAGATGTTGGCGCCGCGGCGATTCATGTTGTGGTCGATGAAGACCTTGTCGCCGCGCTTCCTGACCTGGTATTCCATGGTGACGCGATCGGGATCGACGCCCCGGACGGCCTGGCCGATCGCCCCGACGAACGCCCGGACCTCGTCGTGGGTTGGCCTGGGGTCGACGCCGACGTAGATCTGGACGCCGGTCGCCCCGGACGTCTTCGCGTAGGCGGGGAGCCCCAGGTGGTCCAGGGCCACGTGCACGTGTCGGGCCACCACCAGGACGTCCTCGAAGCTGGCGTCGCCCATCGGGTCGAGGTCGAAGAACAGGTAGTCGGGGTGATCGATCGAGTCGCAGCGCGCATGGAGCGGGTGGAACTCGATCGCCCCGGTGTTGACCACGAACAGCAGGTCGGCCGCGCTGTTCGCCATCAGGAAGTCGTTGAAGCCCTCCTCGGCATCCTCGCTCTCCACGTGGCAGCGGGGCATCCAGTCCGGAGTGTGGGAGGGCGCGTTCTTCTCGTAGAAGAAAGGGCCCTCGATGCCGTCCGGCATGCGCTTGCGGGTCAGGGGCCGGTCCCGCAGGTACGGCAGGATCAGGTCACGGACGTTCCAGTAGTAGGCCAAGAGGTCACCCTTGGTGTAACCCTCCTTCGGCCAGAAGACCTTGTCCAGGTTGGAGAGCCGCAGCCGGTGCCCGTCGACCTCCATCCACCAGTGGTCCCCGTCACGCTCCGCTGGGAGGGGCTGGGGGGTCTCGACCGTGGAGGCCGGGCCCCGGCGACGCTTGGACGGCATGGGGGGAGGGTATCGAGTTCGAGGGGCTTGAGGCCCCCCAGCGATACAATCGAGGCTCCGACCGCACTGGAGGTCCCCGTGAAGACGATGTGGAGAGGCGCCATCTCCTTCGGTCTCGTGTCGATCCCGGTCCGGGTGTACACGGCCACCGAGGAGAAGACCCTGAGGTTCAACCAGCTGCACGAGAAGGACCACGGCAGGATCAAGTACAAGAGGGTCTGCTCGAAGGACGGCGAAGAGGTCCCCTTCGACGAGATCGTCAAGGGGTACGAGTACGAGAAGGACCGGTACGTGATCCTCGACGACGAGGACCTCGAGGCGGTGCCGGTCGAGTCCACGCGGACGATCGACATCGCCCAGTTCGTCGATCGGTCGGAGATCGACCCGATCTACTACAAGAAGACCTACTACCTGGGCCCCGAGGAGGCCGGGGTGAAGGCCTATCAGCTGCTGCGGAACTCCCTCCGCGATGGCGGGAAGGTCGGTATCGCCAAGGTCTCGTTCCGCGACAAGGAGCACCTGGCGGCGGTGCGGCTCATGGACGAGGTGCTGGTCCTCGACACGATGTTCTGGCCGGACGAGATCCGTGAGGCCGACCTGCCCGGGCTCGAGAAGGAGGCCAAGGTCTCCGACCGCGAGCTCCAGATGGCCGAGAGCCTGATCGAGAACCTCACGGAGTCGTTCGACCCGACCGCGTACCGGGACGACTACCGGGAGGCCCTCCTGGAGATCGTGGAGAAGAAGGTGGCCGGCGAGGAGATCGAGGTGATCGAGGCGCCGGAGCCCTCGAAGGTCGTCGACCTCATGGAGGCCCTGAAGCAGAGCGTCGAGAAGACCACGAAGAAGAAGGCCCCGGCGAAGAAGACCCAGGCTCGGCGCCGCAAGGCCGCGGCGTCCTAGCCCTCGGTGACCGACCCCCCGTTCGCCATCGAGCCGCTGGGCCGGCCGCGGGCCTACCGGGTCTCCGGGCCGCTCGACGTGCCGTCGGCCGGAGGCCTCCACGAGCTCTTCGACGAGCTGTGCCGGACGTCCGGAGACATCACGCTCGACCTGTCCGGGGTCACGTACATGGACAGCGGCGGTCTCCGGGCCGTGATCCAGGCCTGCATGGGCCTGGGACGGGCCGGCTCTGTCCGCATCGTGGACCCCAGCAATCAGGTCCGCCGCCTCCTCGAGCTCTCGGGCGTCGAGGCCAACGTCGACAACCTCGTGGTGGAGTGAGACTCCCGAATTAACCCGCACGAAACACGGCGGCAATCGAGGCGAAACCTCCGTCGCCTACAACCGTGGCCAGCCGAAACGGGAGGAGGAGCCAATGCCCGAGATCGACGCCGGCGACACCGCCTGGCTGCTCACGTCCACCGCGCTGGTCCTGTTCATGACCCCGGGGCTGGCCCTCTTCTACGGAGGGCTGGTCCGGGCCAAGAACGTCCTGGGCACGATCATGCAATCGTTCGCCGCCCTCGGCGTGGTCTCGGTCCTGTGGGTGCTGATCGGCTACACGCTGTCCTTCGGCCACTCGATCGGCGGGGTGATCGGCGGCCTGGAGTTCCTGGGGTTCCGGGATGTGGGCCAGAACCCCAGCGCCGCGTACGCGACCTCGACGCCCCACATCGCGTTCGCCACCTACCAGATGATGTTCGCGGTCATCACGCCCGCGCTCATCACCGGGGCCGTGGCCGAGCGGATGCGATTCTCCGCCACGGTCCTGTTCCTGGGCCTGTGGTCGGTCCTGGTGTACGCGCCCCTGGCCCACTGGGTGTGGGGCGGCGGATGGCTCGGCCGGATCGGCGCGGTGGACTTCGCCGGCGGCACCGTCGTCCACGTGAACGCGGGGGTGGCCGCCCTGGCCGCCATCATCGTGCTCGGCCGGCGCCGGGGCTACGGGAAGGAGGCGTTCGTGCCCCACAACGTGCCGATGGTCATCACCGGCGCGGCGATCCTGTGGTTCGGGTGGTTCGGGTTCAACGCCGGGTCCGCCTTGACCGCCGGGGGGCTGGCCGCAACCGCGCTGGCGAACACGCACGTCGCCGCGGCGGCGGCCATCGTCGGCTGGCTGATCCCCGAGGGGCTGCGGCACCGTCGCCCCACGACCGTAGGTGCGGCCACCGGCGCCGTGGCCGGGCTCGTGGCCATCACCCCCGCGGCCGGGTTCGTGGAGCCGTGGGCGGCCATCGTCATCGGCCTGGCCGCCGGTTCGATCTGCTTCCTGGCCGTGGACCTGAAGCCGCGGCTCGGCTACGACGACTCGCTGGACGTGGTCGGCGTCCACATGGTCGGCGGCGTGGTGGGAGCCCTGCTGACCGGGCTCCTGGCCAGCGCCGCGGTCAACGGGATCGACGGAGGCCTGGCGCTCCTCGGGAAGCAGGTCGTGGCGGTGGCGGCGACCCTGACGTTCTCGTTCGTTGTGACGCTGGTGATCCTCAAGGTGATCGACGCGATCGTGGGGGTACGGGTCGACGAGGAGGAGGAGGTCACCGGCCTCGACCTCTCGCAGCACGCCGAGGTCGGGTATACGTTCGGCGACCGAGGCGGGTCGGCGTCGCAGACGGTCATGGTGCCCGAGACACCGGCCCGGGAGAAGGAGGCGGTTCGGTGAAGCTGGTCACGGCGATCGTCAAGCCGTTCAAGCTCGACGAGGTGAAGGAGGCCCTCCGGAGCATCGGGGTCAACGGCCTCACGGTCACCGAGGTGCAGGGGTTCGGACGGCAGCGCGGACACACCGAGGTCTACCGAGGCGCCGAGTACCAGGTGGACTTCGTGCCGAAGGTGAAGGTGGAGGTCCTGGCCGACGAGGATCAGGTCCAGCTCGTGGTCGACGCGATCCTGAAGACGGCCCGGACCGGCAAGATCGGCGATGGCAAGATCTTCGTCACCCCCGTCGACCAGGTTTGGCGGATCCGCACGGGGGAGATGGGCCCCGACGCGATCTGACCTGCAGGCCGGGCCGGTCGATCGGCTGGGGATGGCGCTCCGGGCCCTGGAGCGAGCGTACTCTCCCGGCCACCACGGGCGGTGGTCGGCCCGCCGTCGAGCCGACCTGGTCGACGAAGCCGTGCGTGCCCTGGCCGAGGGCCTGGACCGGGGGATGGCCGTGGTGGCCCTCGGCGGGTACGGGCGCCGCCTGCTCCTCCCCGGCTCCGACGTCGATCTCATGGTCCTCCACGCGGATCGTCGGGCCCGGCGTGTGGGGGCGTCGGCGGAGGGGCTCTTCTATCCGTTCTGGGACGCGGGCATCGCGCTGGGGCACTCGGTCCGGAGCGTGGACGAGTGCCTGTCGTTGGCGGTCGAGCGCCTGGACGTGGCGTGCTCGCTCCTGGACGCCCGCCCGCTGTGGGGCGAGTTGACGCTGTTCCGCGACCTGGAGGATCGGCTCCGACGGCGGCTGGGGAGGGATCCGGGCGGCTTCCTGGATCGCCTCGGTCAGGACGTGGAGGATCGGAAGGCTCGGTTCCCGTCCTGCTCGACCGACCTGGAGCCGGACCTGAAGGAGGGCTCGGGGGGCCTTCGAGACCTCCACGCCGTGGGGTGGGCGGGGCGCGTCTCGCCGGACGCCGTGGTCCGGCGGGCCGAGGCCGAGGCCCTGGACGAGGCCGAGGAGTTCCTGGTCCGCCTACGCAGCGCCCTGCACATCGAGACCGGGAAGCGGACCGATCGTCTGTTCCTCGACCACCAGCCCTCGCTGGCCTCCCACTTCGGCTTTGAGGCCGCCGAGGGGCTCGGCGCCCCCGACGCGCTGATGCGCTCGCTCTTCCGGCACGCCCGCCTGGTGGAGCACGTCCGGGACCGCGTCCTGGAGCCGCGGGCCGGCGCGGTGGATGTGGCGCCTCCGAGCACACCGGACGAGGTCCTGGAGGCCTTCGCGGCGTCCGCGGCGACCGGCATCCCCCTCTCGCCGGCGGCGCTCGACGCGATCGAGGCCGCAGACCTCGGCCCGGTCCCGTATCCCTGGACGGACCGGACCCGGCGGGCCTTCCTCGAGATCCTGTCGGCCGGCGAGGCGGGCCGCCGGGCCCTGGAGGCCATCGATCGAGGCGACCTGCTGGGGCGGTTCCTCCCCGAGTGGGAACCGGTCCGGTGTCGTCCGCAGCGAGATCCGTACCACCGGTTCACGGTGGACGTGCACCTCCTCCACGCCGCCGCCACCGCCGCCGACCTCCTGGCCGGCCGACGCCCCGGCGCTACCGGTCCTGCGGACGCGGTGGGAGAATCCGCGCCGGTGCTCCTGGGCACGTTCCTCCACGACATCGGCAAGATCGGACGGGGCCGTCACATCGAGGTCGGGACCCGAGTGGCCGCCGAGGCGCTGGAGCGGATGGGCGTCGAAGGCGCGACCCGCGACGACGCCCTCTTCCTGGTCGAGCACCACCTCCTGCTGGCCGACACGGCGGTGCGCCGAGACCTCTCGGACGAGAACCTCGTGCTCGACGTGGCCGCCCGGGTGGGGGACCCCCGGCGGCTGGCGATGCTGCTGATCCTCACGCTGGCCGATGCCGAGGCCACGGGGCCGCACGCGGCTTCCCCGTGGCGCCTGGCGCTGGTCAACGAGCTCGCGGGGAAGGTTCGCCACGTCCTGGAGGCCGGGGACATGGGGCCCGACCGCGCCGCCCTGCTCGACCGCCGGCGGGCGGCGGTGCGAGGGTTGCTGGCGGCTGAGCCGGCCGACGCGGTGGAGCGGTACCTCGATCGCCTCCCTCGGGCCTACCTGGCCTCCGTGCCGCCGGCCACGGCAGCGGCCCATCTCCGGCTGGTGGGCCCGCCCCTGGCCGCCGCCGAGGTGCGGACGCTCGCCGGCCCCGGGGAGCGACCCGGGACACACCAGGTCACGGTGGTGGCCGCGGACCGGCCGGGGCTCCTGGCCAGGATCGCCGGCTGCCTATCGCTCGAGGGGCTGGCCATCCTGTCGGCCCGGGCGTTCACCACCGAGGACGGCACGGCCGTGGACCTGTTCGAGGTGACCCCGGCGTTCCACGGCGAGGTGGACGAGGAGCGGTGGCGCCGGTTCCGGCGAACGCTCCGCCGCGCTTTGGAGGGGCGGGTTACGTTGGAGCACAGGGTCCGGGAGAAGCGACGCCACTACCCGCCGCCCTCGACGGAGATCGACTCGCGGGTGCGGATCCTGAACGACGAGTCGGCGTTCTCGACCGTGATCGAGGTGGAGACCGCCGATCGGATCGGGCTCCTGTTCGACCTGGCCCGGGCGCTGGAGGAGCTGGACCTCGACGTGCACCTGGCCAGGGTGGCCACGTACGGGGATCGCGTGGTCGATGCCTTCTACGTCCGCGACGTGCTCGGAGGGAAGGTGGATCCGGGGCGGGCCGGGGAGATCGAGCGCGGCCTCCTCGCCACGCTCCAGGAGGCCGGGTAGTCTCGAGGACGTGCCGAGCTTCCGCATCGAGACGCCCCACGGCCGGATCTCGGCCGTCCAGCACGGCCCCGGCGGTGCCCCCATCCTGGTCCTGGCCCACGGCGCCGGCGGCACGATGCGGAACCCGATGCTCGACGGGTTCGCCGCGGGGCTGGCGGCGGCCGGCGTGGCGTGCCTCCGGTTCAACTTCCTGTACTCGGAGGCCGGCCGGCGGAGCCCCGACCGGGAGCCACTCCTCCGGGAGGCGTGGGCGGCGGCGTTCGCCCGGGGCAGCGAGATCGGCGAGCCGGCCTGGGCGGGGGGCAAGTCGATGGGCGGCCGGATCGCCTCGATGATGGTCGCCGATGGCGAGCTCGACGCCGCCGGACTCGTGTTCGTGGGCTACCCGCTCCACGCGCCGGGAAGGGCGGACCGGCTCCGCGACCAGCACCTCGGCGGGATCCGGGTCCCGATGCTGTGGATGCAGGGGACGGCCGACCCGTTCGCCCGGTGGGACCTCCTGGAGGGCGTCCTGGGCCGTCTGGGGAAGCGGGCCCGGCTCCACCGCGTCGAGGGCGGCGACCACTCCTTCCGGGTCCGGGGCCAGCCCCGCGACGATGTCGGGACCGGCACGGCCCTCGGCGAGGTGGCCGCGCGGTTCATCCTCGATCGCTAGCGCGGGTACAGGATCAGCTGGGTGCAGCGGAACAGGGCGATGGCTCGGTCGCCCGCCCGGACCTCGGCATCCCAGACCTGGGTGGTCCGGCCCCCGTGGACCAGCCACGCCTCGCAGTCGAGCTCGCCCTCGAGCGCCGTCCCCAGGAAGTTCGTCTTCACCTCGACCGTGGCGAAGTTCACCGCGCCCTCGGGGAGGCTGGCCACGCATCCGTAGCCGCACGCGGAGTCGGCCAGGCCGATCACCACGCCGGCGTGCAGGTACCCGTTCGGGGCCAGGTGGTCCTGGCGGATCGGGAGCCGCATCCGAGTGCGTCCCGGCTTCACCTCGACCACCTCGATCCCCAGGGCGCCGGGAAACCGGCCTGCCCCGAGGTCGCGGAAGAACTCCTGATCGGGAACGGTCTCCTCGGCCACGGCGCCTCAGCATAATGGCCGCATGCCTCGCCGACACCGAGCCGCCCGTGATCGTGCCGGCCCGCCGCCCCGCCGCCAGCCGGGGAGCGCCGCTCCGGCGTGGGCCCACGCCGAGGGCGTGACCGTCAGGCAGGTCACCGGGGATCGGTCGTACCGGTGTCCCGGGTGCGAGCAGGAGATCCGGCCGGGCACGGCGCACCTCGTGGTGATCCCCGTCGACGACGCCGAGCTCCGTCGACACTGGCACACGCCGTGCTGGCAGCGGGAGCGGCGGGCCCGACGCTGAGAGGAGGGGAAAATGGAACCCTGGTCGACGAAGGTCGCCGGCCGGTTCGACGAGCACGTCCTGGAGAGCCGGGCGCTCCGCGGCAACCCGCTGGGCGACCCCGACCGGCGGCCGCTGTGGGTGTACGTCCCACCGGGGTACGACGATGACCCCGAGCGCCGGTATCCGTCCATCTACATGATCCAGGGCCTGACCGGGCAGCTCGACATGTGGGGGAACCGGCCCCCGATGCGCCCGACGTTCCCCGAGCTGGCCGACCGGGGCGTGGCCTCCGGCGAGATCCCACCGTGCGTGATCGTGTGGGTGGACTGCTGGACGTCCCTGGGCGGCAGCCAGTTCCTCGACTCGCCGGGGACCGGCAACTACCTCACCTACCTGTGCGACGAGGTGGTGCCGTGGGTCGACAGCCGATACCGCACCATGGCCGGGCGCGATCACCGGGGGATCGCCGGGAAGTCGAGCGGCGGCTACGGGGCCATGGTCGTGCCGATGCTCCGCGAGGATCTGTTCGCCCGGGCTGGCCACCCACGCCGGCGACGCTATGTTCGAGGTCTGCTACCTGCCGGACTTCCGGGCGTCGGTCCGGGCGCTCCGTGACGACTACGGCGGTTCGTTCGAGCGGTTCTGGGAGGACTTCCGGAGCCGGCCGGCGTTCTCGAAGGAGTCGGACCACCACCTCCTGAACGACTGGTGCATGGCGGCCTGCTACTCGGCGGACCCGGACGGCACCGTGCGGCTCCCGTACGCCCCGGCCACGGGGCGGCTGATCCCCGAGGTGTGGGAGCGGTGGCTGGCGCTCGACCCGGTGCGCATGGTTCCGCACCACGCGGACGCGCTATGCTCGATGCGGGCCTTCTACGTGGACGCGGGGAAGCGGGACGAGTACTTCCTCGACCTTGGGGCGGAGGCCTACCGGCGGGCCCTCGAGTCGATCGACGTTACCGATGTCGCCTTCGAGCTGTTCGATGCGGGGCACGGGGCCATCGAGTACCGGTATCCCCTCGGCCTGCGGTACCTGGCCGAGCGGCTGGGGTGAGTCAAGGATCGGGGCGCAATGGCCGAAACATTCAATGAGGACACATGCAGAACGAGCTGGACGACCTGCCCGGTCCCGTCCGCGAGCGGATCCTCAGGCTCGGCATCCCGAGCCCGGAGCGGTTCGCCAGCGTGCCGTTCCCAGCCCTCGGCAACCGTTCCATCCTCGACGTACTCGAGGAGCGGGACGGCGAGGACGAGGTGCTCTCGCTCCTCTCCCGGATCGAGGGCTACCTGGGCCGCTTGGCCTGAGCCGGGGCGGGCTCGGGGAGCAACAGCTGCTCGGGCTCCGGGCCGGGCTCCCGGATCCGTCGAGCCCGGCCGGCGCCTCCGGAGCCGCCGATGCGGAACCTTCGGGCCAGCGTATGAACACGGGCGGCCACGTCCCCCTGGAACTCCTTCGGCGCGTACGCGCCCTGGCCGTACAGCTCCCGGTACCTCGGCAGCAGGTCCGGCCGCTGCTCGGTGACCCACCGCATCCACCACTCGCGGGCGCCGCCCTTGCGAAGGTGGAGCACGATCGGGGTGACGTGCGTGGCGCCCGAGGCAGCGATGGCCCGCACCGTTTCCTCCAGGGCCTCGTCGGAGTCCGACAGGAACGGGATGATCGGGGCCATCAGGACCCCGCACGCCACGCCGGCCTCGTTCAGCTTCCGCACCGCGTCGAGCCGCCGCCGCGGTGACGGCGTGCCGGACTCCACGGCCCGCCATAGCTCCTCATCGACCGATCCCACAGAGAAGTTCGTCCCCACGTCCGCCACCTCGGAGCTCCGCTGGAGCAGATCGAGGTCTCGGAGGATCAGCGTGCCCTTCGTGAGGATCGAGAACGGGTTGGCGAAATCGCGCAGCGCCTCGAGGATGCCGCGCATCAACCGGTACCGTCCCTCGGCCCGCTGGTAGGGGTCCACGTTCGTTCCCATGGCGATGTGCTCCCCCTCCCACCGCGGCGCGGCGAGCTCCTTTCGGAGCAGCTCCGGAGCGTTGATCTTCACCACGACCTTCGTGTCGAAATCCTCGCCGTAGTCGAGGTCGAGGAACGTGTGCGTCTTCCTGGCGAAGCAGTTGTGGCTGACCACGCCGTTGGCGATGAAGTCCCCGGTGCCGGTGGTGATGTCGTACATGGGCAGGTCGATGCAGAACCGCTCGATCGAACTGACGCGGAGAGGTCCCTTGTTCTTCACTGCTCGCCCGATGATCGAACGCTTGCGGGTGATGGAAGGATCCACAGTCAGGAAGAAGCGGAGAGCTTCGGACAGCCCACCCAACAACCGCACGCACTCGACCCCGGTGGAGGATGGAGGCTCAATCGTGTACCGGAAGTCAAGCGATCTCAGACTTGAGGCGACATGACCGATGATGTCTAGGTCCTTGTTGGAGATCCGCAGCACCTGGCCGAAGCTGCCCTCCGCGTCGTAGATTCCTGCCAAGAATCCCTTGCTCCATTCGGGAGAGGTAATGGAGGGCCAGGCGATGATCGATCGGACTGATGCGATCTCGTCTCTGCGAGAGGCCCTGATGGCCTGAAGCTCCTTTCTAGACCCGACTGCCTCCTGGAAGAGGAACTGTCGAGTGTGGACCTCGAACCCGGCTAGGAATGCACGCGCACGACGAAGAGCTTCGAGATCGACGAGAGCGAGCCGGAATCGGTCGTTCCTCAGTATCCTCCCGTCCGCAGTTGGCCTTAGGTACGTGGCCAGGTGGGCGTCGCCGCGGATGATGCCGCAGAGATAGCCACGCCGGTATTCGTGACTGTGACGAGGAGACACGGGGAAGCGGCCGAGTCCAAGCAGCCGGTTATTCAGTGTAAGGTGAGGCCTTCGCGCCCGTCCCTGCTCGGTTCCTCGAAGATGCTTCCATCCCCGGTCGCTCAGGAACCGGTGGTCAGCGCTGGCGAGAATCTCGGTTCCATCCTCGAGCGTTAGCTTGTAGCCGGCCTCCAAGGTCGACCAGTGGTCGAAGACTCGCGTCTTCGTGTACTTCCGTTGTCGGCCAGTTCCTACTGTTCCGACCACCTCGTCACCAACGCGGATATCGGCGATAGCTCTTGTTCGGCCATCGGCCATGAGAACGCGCGTTTCCCCGCCTAGGCAGTAGGCACAAGCATGAGAGCATCCCCGGTACGGGTTGATCGTGTACCGGAACGGAACGAACGAGGCCTCGGGGACGCGGTTGATGATCGACTTCGCACGGACCTCGTAGAAGGTCATGCCGCGGAACTCGGGTGTGTCGAAGGTCCGGGGCACGGCGCCCTGCTCGAACAGGGGGAGCGTGACCCGGTCATCGCGTCGCTCCACGTCGAGGCGGAGGTCGTCCCAGCGCACGAGAGCACGAGGATAGAACATACGTTCGATAAGGGCAACCCCGTACCATGCGGCCATGCCCTCCCGGCACGTCCAGCAGAACCGCAAGACCTGGGACTTCATGGCCGCCGGCTACCAGGCCAAACACGGGGAGCGCCTCACCGAGACGGCCCGGGCCTGGGGCGTGTGGCGGATCCCCGAGGCCGAGGTGCGAGCCCTGGGGGAGGTGGACGGCCTGGACGTCCTGGAGCTCGGCTGCGGCGCGGCCCAATGGTCGATCGCCTTGGCCGAGGACGGGGCCCGGGCCATCGGGGTGGACCTCTCGGGGGAGCAGCTCCGGCACGCCCGGGAAGCCGCCGGCACGCTCCCGCTGGTCCAGGGAAGCGCCGAGGAGCTGCCGTTCGAGGACGCCGCGTTCGACCTGGTGTTCTGCGACCACGGAGCGATGGGCTTCGCCGACCCGGTGCGAACGGTTCCCGAGGTGGCCCGGGTCCTTCGGCCGGGCGGACGGTTCGCCTTCGCCATCGCCAGCCCGTTCCTGTTCATGTGCTGGAACTCGAAGACCGAGCGGGTCGATGCGCGCCTCCACGCCCCGTGGTTCGGTATGCGGAGCGACGAGGACGAGCAGACGATCCAGTTCCAGCTCCCATACGGCGACTGGGTGCGCCTGTTCCGCACCAGCGGCCTCGACGTGGAGCGCCTGGTCCACCTCCGCCCATCCGAGGATGCCACCACGACCTACGACGACTACGTGTCCCTGCGGTGGGCCAGCAGCTGGCCCGCCGAGGACCTGTGGGTCGTGTCGAAGCCCGCCGCTTGACCCCGGGCGGCCGGTCCGTATGATGCCGTCAACGTGTCCGTGGCGTTCCGCATGCGACAGGAGGACGACGGCCGGTGGCGGGCGGTGGCGGAGGGCCATCCGATCGAGGTCACCGGCAAGGACGTCCGGGACTGCGTGCGCAAGGTGCACCAGGCGGCCCTGACCATGATGCCCGCGGTTTCATGGGAGGCCGGCCCCCCGGTCGTGTTCGTCGAGGTCCTGCCGAAGCTCGTCGGGGTGGCGGAGGCGGCCGGGCTGATGGGCTGGGACAAGCGGCGGGTGGCGACCTACGTGAAGCGCGGGGCCTTCCCGGAGCCCCTGGCCGAGCTGGCCGGGGGGCGGGTGTGGGCCCGGGAGGACGTGGTGGCCTTCCGAGAGGCCTTTCGGGCCCGCCAGCGGGCCCGCGGACGGACCCGTGCTCGCCGGCGGCCCGATTGACCGCCGGTCCGGGCCCGGTAGATACTTGACCCGTCGGTAGGTTATGCAAAAGCACGATGAGAACGACGAGGAAGGAGGATCCGTGGCTATCAAGTTCCTCTCGAAGGAGTGGGCCAAGGCCGTGACCGAGGCCGTCAACTCCAACGACGCCTTCAACCAGCAGGCCCAGGGCAAGACCGTGAAGATCCAGCAGGTCGTCACCACGCCCGAGGAGACCAGGTACTTCTTCAAGCTCGAGGACGGCCAGGCCGAGGTCTCCGTCGGCGAGCTTCCCGACGCCGAGGCGACGCTGACCCAGGATTACGACACCGCGGTGGCCCTGGCGAAGAACGAGCTGAACGCCACGGCGGCCTACATGAGCGGCAAGCTCAAGATCCAGGGCGACCTCATGAAGCTCATGCAGCTTCAGGGCATGTTCAACACCCTGCCCCAGGCCATCAAGGAGCTCGACGTCGAGTACTGATCGAGCGGCCCCCGACGGGCGGCCGTTTCGGTTTAAGGGGCCCGACCTGCGGTTTTGACCATGTCGGCGGCCCCTCCTACGATTCGGCCACCGTGAAGATCGAGGTGGTCCGAAGCCCCCGGCGGCGGAAGACCATCACCGCCGAGCACCGGGAAGGGCGGGTGGTGGTCCGGCTCCCGGCCGGATTGTCCCTGGCCGAGGAGCGCCAGTGGGTGGATCGCATGGTGACCCGGCTGACCGAGCGGGAGCGGGCCGAGCGCCTGAACGCTCGCCGGGGCCTCCAGGCGACCGCCGAGCGTCTGAACGAGGAGCACTTCGGTGGCCGGCTCCGGTGGGACTCGATCCGGTTCGTGGCGAACCAGCGTGACCGGTTCGGCTCCTGCACCCCCGAGGACGGGTCCATCCGGATCTCCCACCGGGTGGCCGAGTACCCGGCCTGGGTCCGCGAGTACGTGGTGATGCACGAGCTCGCCCACCTCGAGGTCCCCTCGCACTCGCCCAGGTTCTGGCGGCTCGTGGACCGGTACCCGCTCGCGGAGCGGGCCCGGGGGTTCCTCATCGCCAAGGGATGGGAGGACTAGCGGGCCGGTCGCTGCTTGCGGTTCCTTCGGGGCTGAAGCACAATCGCTCCGAGTGAAGTGACACTGCAGACGGCCGACAGGGATCAACCCGACCTGGTCCTCGAAGGGGTCCGGAAGTCGTTCGACGACGTGGCGGCGGTCGACGGCGTCACCTTCCGGGTCCGGCGGGGGGAGTTCTTCTCTCTCCTTGGACCCTCCGGGTGCGGGAAGACGACCACGCTGCGGCTGATCGCTGGGTTCGAGCGGCCCGACCTGGGGCGGATCCTGCTCCGGGATGTGGACATGACCACGGTGCCTCCCCACCGGCGCAACGTCAACACGGTGTTCCAGCACTACGCGCTGTTCCCCCACCTGTCGGTGGCCGAGAACGTCGGCTACGGGCTCAGACAGAAGTCGCTCCCCCGGGATGAGGCGACGGCCCGGCTGGAGCGGGCCCTGACGACCGTTCGACTGGGCGACCTTCGGGACCGGTATCCGCGCGAGCTCTCCGGAGGACAGCAGCAACGGGTGGCCCTTGCTCGCGCGCTCGTGAACGAGCCTGCGGTCCTCCTTCTCGACGAGCCGCTGGCAGCCCTGGACCTCAAGCTGCGGCGGGCCATGCAGGTGGAGCTGAAAGCCCTCCAGGAGCGCGTCGGCGTCACCTTCCTCTACGTGACCCATGACCAAGAGGAGGCCCTGACGCTCTCGGACCGGATCGCGGTGATGAACCGCGGACGGATCCTACAGGAGGGCACCCCCGAGGAGATCTACGAGCACCCTCGTTCCCGCTTCGTGGCCGACTTCATCGGCCAAACGAACTTCTTCCGGGGGACGGTCGAGGAGGCGGGCGCCGTGACGGTGGTCCGGGTGGAGTCGGGTGACCTGCTGCGGTGTGCCCCTGTGGACTGGGTGGCGCCGGGCATGCGCGTGGCCGTCACCGTGCGCCCGGAGAAGGTGGTGCCGGCGGATGAGGCGTCCCTGAACCGGATGCGCGGCTTGCTGGAGCGAGTGACGTACCTGGGAGATCTCGTGCAGTACCACGTGGTCCTGGACGGCGGACAGGAGATCGTGTGCCAACGACAGAACGAGCGGAGCGATCCGGCCGCCGCCTGGCGGGTCGGGGAGAGGGTCGAGGTGGGCTGGTCTGAGGGCAGCGCGCTGGTGCTGTCCGACGACGAGGTGGCCCAGGAGGAGGATCTGCACCTCCTGGCCGAGGAGCGAGCCGGGGCATCCCGGGGGAGGGAGTGAGCATGACGTCGAGGAGGAGGAAGCCGTCTGACCTGGACCGGCTGGTGGCAGGCATGAGGCGAGCGACTATCCCGAGGCGCCGGTTTCTCCAGATGGCCGCGATGGCCCCGGCCGCAGCGTTCCTGGCTGCTTGCCAGCGGCAGATCGGCCGCGCGCCCAGGACCGCGTCGCCGGAGGCCCCGCCCCGACTGACCGGCGAGATCGAGGACGAGCTGGTGATCTACAACTGGGCCTTCTACCTGAACCCCGAGTCGGTGAAGGCGTTCGAGGAGGAGTTCGGCGTGAAGGTCCGGGTCACCGACTTCTACGAGTCGAACGAGGAGATGATCGCCAAGCTCCGGGGTGGCGCCACCGGATACGACCTGGTCGCCCCAACGGGTGGGTACATCCAGCCGATGGCCGAGGAGGGGCTCCTGATGCCTCTCGACCTCTCGCGGATCCCGAACCTGGCGAACATCGACGAGCGGTTCCTGGGCTTCCCCTACGACCCCGACAACCGCTATCACGTGCCCAAGGATTGGGGGACCACGGGGGTCGGCTACCTCCAGAAGTTCGTGGACGAGGACGTCACCACCTGGGAGCAGTTCTACGGCCTGGCCGAGAAGTACTCGGGGAAGTACACGGTGCTCGACTCCCAGTACGAGGTGATCGGCTCCGCCCTGAAGCGGCTGGGCTACTCGTACAACAGCGACAGCGAAGCGGAGGTCGACGAGGCTCTCGACATCCTGATCCCGTTCAAGCCCCACATCGCGCAGATCACCTCCAGCCAGTACCGGCAGGTGATGAGTCGGGGGGAGACGTTCTTGGCGTTGGGGTGGAACGGGGACTTCTTCTACGTATACGAGGACCAGCCGTCGGTTAAGTACGTCATCCCCGAGGAAGGGACGGAGTACTGGATCGACACTTGGGCCGTCCCGGCCAACGCGCCCCACCCGGTGGCCGCTCACGAGTTCATCAACTGGATCCTCACGCCGGAGAACCAGGGGCGGGAGACCGGTTACACGTACTACGCCAGCGCCGTGACGGGGGCCGAGGAGTTCACGCCGAAGGCGATCGTGAACGACCCATCGATCTATCCCCCGTCTGAGGTGATCGAGAACCTGGAGTATGCCATCACCGAGCCGGACATCGTTCAGCTCCGCGCTGACGCCTGGAACCGGTTCCTGGCCGCCTAGCGGGGCCCGAGGTGACGCGGAGGGCCGGGGAGGGGGTCGCCGAGCCGCGAGGGCTGATCGCGCCCGCATGGGGCTACTACGCGACGTTCTTCCTGGCCCCCCTGCTGATCATCGTGGCGTATGCGTTCGCCACCCGGACCGGCCTCCTGGGGGTGCGGTTCGGGCTGTACGGGGAGAACTTCTCGGAGCTGTGGGATCCCTTGTGGCTGGACATCTACGGGAGCACTTTCCTCATGGCCCTGGTCGGCACGGTCGGCTGCCTCCTGGTCGGGTACCCGTTCGCCTACTGGCTGGCCACCAGGGTGGGCCGGCACAGGACGCTTCTCCTTGTGCTGGTCATCGTCCCGTTCTGGACCAGCATCCTGATACGGACCTATGCCTGGCAGCTGATCCTGTCTCCCGGCGGGCCGCTCTCAGACTTCCTTCGCGGGTTCCACCTCATCGGCCAGCCGCTGGACATCCTGTACACGCCGAGAGCGATCTACATCGGGTTGGTCTACAACTACCTGCCCCTGATGGTGTTCCCGCTGTACGTGGCGCTCGAGCGTATGGATCGCGCGCTGGTGGAAGCGTCCCGCGATCTCGGGGTGGGTCGGTGGGGCACGTTACGGCGGATCACCGTCCCTCTCTCCCTGCCGGGGATCCTGACCGGCTGCCTGCTGGTGTTCGTCCCCATGACCGGGGAGTATGTGGTGCCGACGATCCTGGGGGGAGCGAAGGGCGCGTTCTTCGGGCCGATCGTGGCCAACCAGTTCCTCGACGCGTTCAACTGGCCCTTCGGCGCCGCCATGTCGCTGGTGCTCGTGGCCTTCCTCCTGGTGGTGATCTTCCTGTACCTCCGTATCCTGGGCCGGCGGGCCGAGGAGAGCTTGGGGACGGCGTTGTGAGCGCGGCCACGATCGGGGGAGGGACGAGGGTCCGCCCTTCGCTCGGGGACGGGGCCGTGGAGGCCACCCTCCGGCTGGGGGGCGTTCTGGTGTACGCGTTCCTCTACGCGCCGATCCTCATCGTGGTGATCTACGCGTTCAACGATTCCCGGCTCGTGGAGGTGTGGCGCGGCTTCGGGTTGAGCTGGTGGGGCGAGACCTGGCGTGATGAGAGCATCCGGCGGGCCCTCGTGGTCTCGCTGTCCACGGCCGCGGTCAACGCGGTGCTGGCGACGGTCCTCGGGGCGGCCGCAGCCATCGGCCTTCGCAACGTGGGCCGCCGTACCCGAGCCGGGTTCGACGCGTTCATGTACTCGACCCTCATCGTGCCCGAGATCGTCATCGCCATCGCCTCGCTGTTGTTCTTCGTGACGATCGGGCTCCCGCTGGGGCCGGTGGCCATCGTGATCACCCATGCCGTCTTCAACACTTCCGTGGTCACCCTGATCTGCCGGGCCCGGCTCGCGGGGATGGATCGGTCGCTCGAGGAGGCGTCCGCGGACCTGGGTGCCACCAGGTGGAGGACGTTCCGAGGGGTGACCTTCCCCCAGCTCGCCCCGGCGATCGTGGCCGGAGGTTTACTGGCGTTCACCTTCTCGTTCGACGACGTCGTGCTGTCCACGTTCGTGTCGTCACCGGGATCCACGACGCTTCCGATCCGGGTCTTCTCCGAGCTACGGTTCGGCCTGTCGCCGAAGGCGAACGTTGTCGCTGCCGCGATGTTGGCCATTACGCTCACCTCCATAGTCACCGCGCAGGTCCTCCTGCGGCGATCGAGCCGGAACCTCCGGGGTGGGGCCGCCACGTGAGCGAGGAGCGGGAGCTCGGCGGCCGGATCCGGTCCCTGCGGGAGCGGAAGGGACTGCCCTTGCGCTCGGTGGCCGACGCCGCGGGCGTGTCCCAGTCCTTCCTGTCGCAGGTCGAGCGGGGCGTGGCCAGCCCGTCCGTGGCCTCGCTTCGGAGGGTGGCCGAGGCCCTGGGCGAATCGGTGGGGGCTCTCTTCGATGGTCCCGAAGGCTCGGGGCGCGTCGTCCGGGTCCGGGATCGCCAGCGCCTCCTCCACCCCCAGCGGCAATGGGAGGATGTCCTCCTGACACCGCGGACCTCGAGGCATCTCCAGGTGATCCTGTCGACGATCGAGGCGCAGGCCGGGTCGGGTGACGAGCCGTACAGCCACGACTCCGACGAGGAATGCGTGATCGTCCTGAAAGGGCACCTGCAGTTCTGGGTCGGGGAGGAGCGGTTCGACCTGCAGGAGGGGGACGCGCTCGTGTTCGAGTCTCGCCGCCCCCATCGGAATCACAACCCGGGACCCGGGAAGGCCGAGGTCCTGTGGATCATCACTCCTCCGTCGTACTGATGCGGACCGTCGTCCTGGGTGCGTGCGGTGCGGTGGGCCGGGAGGTGACGGCCGGGCTGACCCGGAGTTCGGAGTTCGACGAGATCGATCTGGTCGACCTGGACGGACGCCGGCTCCGTGAGGCGGTTCGGGCTCACGGCGGAAGGATGAAGGCCCGCCGGCTCGATGCGTCCGATCCCTCTGCCCTGCGCGGGGCGATCCGGGGAGCGGGCCTTGTGATCAACTGCACGACCTACCGACTCGGGGTGCCGGTTCTGAGCGCCGCCATCTCGGAACGGGTCGACTACATCGACCTGGGCGGTCTCTACAACACGCCCCTGCAGCTCGAGGCGGATCGGCGGGCCCGGCGCGCGGGAATCACCGCAGTGATCGGGTGCGGCGCCACGCCGGGGCTGTCCAACGTCCTGGTCCGGCGAGCCGCCAACCGGCTCGATCGGACGCGGGAGGTCCACATCTCCTTCGCCAGCCACCGGGACCTGGCCCCCTCGCCGGGCCTCCTGGACACGATCCTGGACGAGTTCCGTCCCGGTGTGGCCCGGTTCACCTGGCGGAACGGCCATTACCGGGAGGTGCGTCCGTTCGATGGAGCTCGTCGTGTCCGGTTCCCGGTTCCGGTGGGACTACAGGAGGTCTACTACGTCCCGCACTCGGAGACGTACACGCTCCCTCTTTCTCTGGCGAACGGACTCCGGGAGGTGGCCGTCCGGGGCGCGTGGCGGCCCGGACATATGCGCGCCCTCAGGATGCTGTCGAACCTCGGGCTCACCAGCGATCAACCGGTCCGGGTGCAGGGTCGGGCCGTCAGGCCGCTGGACGTCCTCCGGGCGGTCCTGCTGGAGGACCCACCGAGCGAGCCGGGAGCGCCGTGGGCCTTCTTCCTCCACGTCGAAGTGATCGGGACCCGGATGGCGGCCCCGGCCACCATAACCCTCCGGGCCAGCCATCCCCCCTCGTGGGGGAAGGACGCCACCGGCCGGATGACCGCGATCCCGGCGATCGTCGGGGCCGAGCTACTTCGCCGCGGCGAGGTGGCCGGACCCGGTGTGCTGCCGCCCGAGCAGGCCTTCGACCCGGACCGGTTCGTGGCCGAGGTCCGGCGCCGAGGTGTTCGTGTTACCTCACGGAATGCCGGCGGCGCCGCGTGAGGACGGCCGGCTCAGGGCTCGGTGCCGTACAGGCGGTCCCCGAAGTCTCCCAGGCCGGGCAGGATGTACCCCTGGTCGTTCAGCTCCCGGTCGAGAGCGGCGGCGTAGATCGGGACATCCGGGTGGTTCTCCTCCATGGCCCTGACCCCCTCGGGGGCCGCCACCACGCACACCATCCGCAGCGACGCCGGCCCTCGCGACAGGATGGAGGCGGAGGCCCGGACCGCGGAGCCGCCCGTGGCAAGCATCGGATCGAGGAGGAGGGCGTGGTTTCCGGCCAGGTCCGGGAGCTTCTCGTAGTACGAGGTCGGCTGGAGGGTGCGGTCGTCACGCTCCAGGCCGATGTACCCGACGGCCACGCCGGGGAACGTGTCGGTCACCGCCTCGAGCATCCCCAGGCCGGCTCGGAGGATCGGGATGGCGACCAGCGGCGTGGGGATCTCCCGGCCCTCCACGGGCTCCAGCGGGGTCTCCACCTTCCGCGGGGCCGTGGGGAGGTCCCGGGTGGCCTCCAGCACCAGGGCCAGGGTCAGGCGGCGGGTCAGGGTGCGGAACACCGGCGGCGGCGTCTCCCGGTCCCGGAGAGAGGTGAGAAGGTGCTGGGCCAGGGGATGGTCCACCACGGTGAGCACGGTGGCCGTATCCTACCGCCCCGCCCCGCGCCGCCCGGCCGGCGTTGCGCGACCGGAAGAGGGGATAGAGAATGCGGCCTGGAGAGGTTCGGGAGGCACCGAGTGGAAGGGAGGGGCAGCATGCGTTTCAATAGTCCCGGAAGGCTGGTCGCGGCGGCGTCGATATTCGCGCTGGTAGCCGCGGCCTGTGGCGGGGCCACGCCGGAGGGCGGCGGTGGCGACGGCGATGGCGACGTCGCCGATGTCCGGATCGGCGTCGCCCTGGACGTGGGCGGGCTCGGCGACAAGTCGTTCAACGACGCCGCCAACGCGGGGCTCCAGCAGGCCATCGAGGAAGGGCTCATCTCGGAGGAGAACACGGAGCTGCTGGAGTCCAATCAGACGGGGTCGAACCGCGACGAGAACGTGGTCAACCTCGCGGACCAGGGGTTCAACCTGATCGTCGGTGTGGGCTTCGCGTTCTCCGAGGGGATCGCGGGTCTGGCGACCGAGTATCCGGACCAGAGCTTCGCCATCGTCGACGGTTTCGCCAATTTCGTGAATGAGGAGCTCACGAACGTGGCCGACCTCACGTTCAAGGAGCACGAGGGCTCCTACCTGGTCGGCATCGCCGCCGGCATGCAGACGGAGACCCAGACCGTCGGGTTCCTCGGCGGCCAGGAGGGGACCGGCCTGATCGAGAAGTTCCAGGCCGGGTTCGAGGCCGGGGTGGTGTCCGTGTGTCCCGACTGCGAGATCCTGGTCGAGTACATCGGCGACTCCACCCAGGCGTTCGTCGACCCCACGCGAGGCGAAGCGCTGTCGGCCTCGATGTACGACGGGGGCGCCGACGTCGTGTACCACGCGGCCGGTCAGTCCGGGCTCGGCCTGTTCGCCGCGGCCGACGACGCAGACATGTGGGCCATCGGGGTGGACTCCGACCAGTACGAGGTCCTGGCGGACAACCCCGAGCAGCAGGAGCACATCCTGACCTCGATGCTCAAGCGGGTGGACACTGCGGTGTACGAGGCCATCGCCCAGGCGGTGGACGGGTCGTTCGAGCCGGGGTTCCAGGTCTTTGGCCTGGCCGAGGAGGGCGTCGACTACGCCGACAGCAACCCTGCTTTGAGCGACGAGATCAAGGCCGAGATGGACACGGCCAAGGCGGCCATCATCGCGGGCGAGATCACGGTGCCGGAGGAGCCAGCGGGCTAGCCGGAAGGGATGACGGCCCAGACGAACAGGCACGACGACGAAGCGGGGCGCGAGGGCGCCCCGCTCGTCGTCATGGAGGCCATCACCAAGCGCTTCCCCGGCGTGGTGGCCAACAACGGGGTCGATCTGGAGCTCCGCGAGGGGGAGATCCACGCCCTGGTCGGGGAGAACGGCGCCGGGAAGTCGACCCTGATGCGCATCCTGTACGGCCTCTACCCGCCCGAAGGAGGCCGGATCGCGGTCCGAGGGAGCGATGTTCGCATCCACTCGCCCCGGCAGGCGATCGCCCTGGGCATCGGGATGGTGCACCAGCACTTCGTGCTGGTCGATCGGTTCACCGTGACAGAGAACATCGTGCTCGGCGCGGAGGGCGGAGCGGTGGTCGACTTCGACGAGGCAGCGGATCGGGTCAAGGAGCTGGCCGAGGATTACGGGTTCGCGGTGGACCCCTCCAGCCGGGTGGAGGACCTTTCCGTGGGCCAGGAGCAGCGGGTGGAGATCCTGAAGGCCCTGTATCGGGGGGTGGATCTCCTTATCCTCGACGAGCCGACGGCGGTTCTCACCCCCTCCGAGGCGACTGAGCTGTTCGAGAACCTCCGGAAGCTCCGAGCGGACGGCAAGACCGTGGTGTTCATCAGCCACAAGCTGGACGAGGTCCTGGCCATCGCCGACCGGATCACCGTTCTCCGGCGGGGGCAGGTCGTGGGGGAGACGGCCCCCGCCCAGACCTCGAAGGAGCAGCTGGCCGAGATGATGGTCGGCCGGCCGGTCCTGTTTCGGCTCGAGAAGCCCGTGGTCTCCCCGGGTGAGGCGGTCCTCCGTGTGGAGGACCTGAAGGTCGCCGACAAGCTGAATGGCGTGGACCTGGAGGTGCGCTCGGGCGAGATCCTTGGCGTGGCGGGGGTCGAGGGGAACGGCCAGCGAGAGCTGGCCGAGGCACTTATCGGGCTCCAACCGCCCGATGCCGGACGGGTCCTCCTGGAGGGGAGTGACGTCGCGGGAGAGACCGTGGGGGAGATCCGCCGGCGGGGGGTGGCCTACATCCCCGAGGATCGGCACGAGCGAGGCCTGGTCCTGCAGATGACGTTGTGGGAGAACTCGGTACTGGGCCGTCAATCGAGGCGAGGGGTGGTCGGCCGCCTGGGGATACTCCTGATCAGGAAGATCAAGGTGTGGGCGGCCCGCCTGATCAAGGCCTTCGACGTTCGGGCCAGTTCGATCCAGGTGCCGGCGGCCACCCTGTCCGGGGGGAACCAGCAGAAGCTGATCCTGGCTCGGGAGCTGGAGGAGACGCCTCGCCTGCTGATCGCCCATCAGCCGACCCGGGGGCTGGACGTGGGGGCCATCGAGTTCGTGTGGCGGAAGATCCTGGAGCAGAAGGCCCTGGGCGCAGGGGTCCTCCTCATCTCCGCCGAGCTGGAAGAGATCTACGAGCTGTCCGATCGGATCCTGACGATCTACGAGGGCCGGATCACGGGCGAGTACGCCGGCGACGCCCCGCCCGCAGAGATCGGGATCGGCATGACCGGCGGCCGAGTTGCGGCGGACGCGGGCTGATGGCCGTGGCCACCCGCCCGGAAGCGCCCCCCCTCCCCCCGGCCCCTGAGCGCCGGCTCCGTCGGCCGTGGATCGATGCGATGGTGGTTCAGGCGGTGGCGGTGGTCGCCGCAGTGGCGTTCACCGGGCTGGTGGGGAGCGCCATCATCCTGTCCTACGGAGAGAGCCCACTGTTCGTGTACTCGACCATATGGCAATTCTCCACCTCCCGGGCCTCCGACGTCGCCAGGGTGTTGGAGCAGGCCACGCCGCTGATCTTCTCGGCGCTGGCCGTCTCGGTCGCCTTCAAGGCCGGCATGTTCAACATCGGCGTCGAGGGCCAGTACATCGTGGGGATGATGACCGCCACCATGGCCGCGGTGTGGCTCGACCTCCCGGCGGTCATCCACCTCCCGGTGGTCGTCATGGCCGCCATGGCCGGGTCGATGACCTGGGCGTTCGTCCCGGCCATCCTCAAGGTGAAGACGGGGGCCCACGAGGTGGTCACCACGATCATGATGAACGGTATCTCGGTCAGCCTGGTGGCCTGGGCGCTCCTCAATCCGCTGAGGACGTCCGACACCGGCTTCGTCGATCTGCGGAGCGACCGGTTCCCCGAGAGCGCGACTATCCCTCCCCTGGCCCCGGCCCTGGGCCTGGAGGACCAGATCCCCTCGTCGGCCCACCTGACCTGGCTGTTCCCACTGGCCTTGCTGGCCTGCGCGGCCGTGTGGTTCCTGCTGTTCCGGACCCGTCTGGGCTACGAGGCCCGGGCCGTGGGGGCCTCGCCCGGCTCGGCGGAGGCCGGGGGGATCTCGATCGGCGCCATCCAGCTCAAGGTGTTCCTGATCTCCGGTGCCCTGGCCGGGTTCGTCGGGCTGAACTACCTGTTGGGCGACGCCGGGTTCTTCGGGGTGAACTACGAGACCACGCTGGGCTTCACGGGGATCGCCGTGGCCTTCCTGGGACGCAACCACCCGGTGGGGATCCTCCTCTCCGCCCTGCTGTTCGGGGTCCTGTTCCGTGGGGAGGACGGCGTGGCCGTGGCCACAGACCTGCCTCGGGAGATCACCGTGATCCTGGAGGGCCTCCTGATCCTGTCGGTGGTGGTGGCCTACGAGATCGCCCGCCGGGTCCGGCTACGGCGGCAGGCGGAGATCATCCGCCAGGAGGAAGGTGAGTCTCGTGCCGCTGCTTGATCTGGGGGCGGCCATCGCCATCGGCCTGTCCTACTTCACGATCATCTATCTGACCGGGCTGGGCGGACTGTTCAGCGAGCGCTCGGGGATCGTGAACATCGGCCTGGAGGGCCTGATGATCGTCGGCACCGTGATGGGGGCCTGGGGCGCCATCAACTGGGGGCCTGTGGCCGGGCTGGCCATCGGTGCGACCTCCGGGCTCCTGTTCTCGATGGTCCACGCCGTGGCCACGGTGACCTTCCGGGTGGACCACATCGTGTCGGGCGTGGTGATCAACGTGGTGGCCCTGGGGCTGGCCCGGTTCCTCTCCCAGCTGTTCTTCGGCTCGGCGTCCCAGTCGACCTCGGGCGTGCCGAACTTCGGCACGATCGACATCCCGCTGCTGTCCTCGCTCCCGGCCGGTCTGGGCCGGGCGTTCCAGGACATGTCGCCGATGACCCTCATCGCCTTCGCCCTGGTCTTCCCGGTCATATTCGCCCTGAAGCGGACCCGGTTCGGGCTCCGGCTCCGGTCCGCCGGAGAGAACCCCGAGGCCACCCGGACCCTGGGTGTCCGGGTGGCGCCGCTCCGGTACTCGGGGGTGGCCCTGTCTGGGTTGCTGGCCGGGCTCTCGGGAGCGTTCCTGGCCATCGAGGTGAACGCGCTGTACCAGGAGGGGCAGACCCAGGGGCTTGGGTTCATCGCCCTGGCCGCGCTGATCCTGGGGAACTGGTCGCCGACCCGCCTGATGGTGGGAGCGCTCCTGTTCGGGTTCGCCCAGGCCATCCCCCTGCGGTTGGACGACGCCCCCATCATTGGGGTGCTCCCCGATCAGTTCGTCCGGATGATCCCCTACATCGTCACGATCGTGGCCATCGCGGGGTTCGTGGGACGGGTGCAACCACCGGCGGCGGCGGGCAAGGCATACGAGGGCGCCGGCGGGACGTAGCGGCTAGGCCGAGCCGAGCGAGGGCGTGAGCTCGGCGATCACACAGGACGACGTCTTCCACTTCTTTATGGCGTCCTGAGGTGGACCGTGCCGGTCGCGCCGTCGGTCCGCCAGGACGGCGGCCAGCCCGTCGAACTCGGGGCTGTCCGGCTCGACCAGGCGGACGGCGGCATGGAAGCGGCCCGCTCGGGTCTCCCGGTACTTGTGCCGAGTTACCACGACCAGCTCGGCGGCGTCGGGGAGCCCGGGGATCTGCTGCTCTCCGGTGGCCTGGTCGTCGGAGTGGAGCATGTAGATCCGTCCGCGGTCGTACGCGAACCACACCGGGAGCGTGTGGTCCCGGCCGTTCGACTCCACCCCGACCCACAGGACGTCCGACTTCTTGATGGCGTCCTCGACGTCGGGCGGGACGGCGCCGGGCGCCGTGAGGAGGACCTGGAACTCGACCTGGCCCTGGACCTCGCCGTCGATCACGAACGAGGCGGCGTAGATCCCCGCCTCCTCCAGGAAGGCGTCGTCGATCTCGTCCGCGACCCGGGTGAGGTCCATCTGCCCCGTCATCCGCCGAACCCGCTCCTCGGTCCGGTAGGCGATCCGTCCCGACGGCGCCACGAGCTCGACGTGCTCCTCGACGTGTCCCTGGGGAGCCTTCCAGTACCGCACCGCGGAGAAGGGAAGGACGCGGCCCGGGATGCTGATCGTGAACACCACCGGCGCGGCGCCCTCGCCCTCGGACTCCAGGATCCGTGAGTCGACGACCGTGGCGAAGACGAGCTCGGCCCTGGGCACGGCGCGAAGGATACCAGCGGCGGTCAGGCCATGCGGGCGAGCCACAGACGGGGCTCTTCGAGCTCGGGCATCGAGGGGAGCGCCTCGGCAGACTCCCACATGCGGGCCAGGGTGAGCTCGTCGGTGGCCTCGGCCACGTGATCGCAGAACGCCCTGCCGAGCCGGTACTGCTCCAGCTTCACCTCGATGCCCAGGAGCCGCTCGACCGCCCGTTCTTCCTGGCTGCGGCCCTCGTGCCGACGCCGGACCGCCTCGTCGATCCGGGAGAACCCCGCGAGCCGCTCCTTCCCGATGACGGAAACGACGTGGTCGGCGTGGCCCTCGGCCGCGGCCATGAAGGCCTGGACCCGCCGGAGGAGCAGGCGCTGCTCGTCGGTGAGCTCGCCGGCGAGGAGGTCGCCCCCCAGTGCCTCGGTCACCCTCTCCGGGTCGGACAGGTCGAGGCCCTCGAGCCGGTCCTGGAGCTCGGCCAGGTCGAACTCCAGCGCGCCGGCGATCTCCCGGACCAGGCCGAGGAAGTGCTCCCGGACCCACGGCCGCCCCAGATCGAACGCGTGAGTCGTCTCGTGCATGGCCACCCAGGCACGGAGCTCGTCGGGCGGCAGGGACCACTCCTTCTCGAAGGCGGCGATGTTCGGGATCACGAACAGGAGCGCGGGCTGGTCGGTCCGCGGCAGGGGGAGCTCGTACTGGCCCAGCACCCGCTGCCCCAGCGCGCCGAGGACCGCCCCCACCTGGGCCCCCATGAGCAGGGGCGTCATCCGCTCCAGGACCGCTTCGAGCATCTGGGCACCTTCCGCGGCCTCGGCCGGCTCCTCCCCGCGGGCCGTTTGGAGCGCTCGGGCCATCCGCTCGGCCGTCGGCTCGAACAGGCCGTGGAGGCCTCGCACGTTCGCCTCCACCCACTCGGCCCGGCGCACCGCTCGGACCCTGGTGACCTCGGGCGGCGCGTCCATCCCGGTGAGCTCGGCCACGGTGAGCTCGGCCATCCGGACCGCGCCCTCCAACCCCTGCCGGTCCTCCTCGGTGGGGGCCGGGTCGTCCTGGCCCCACGTCGCCGAGGCGATCCCCACCTGCCGGGCCAGCTCCCAGTTCACCGGGCCGGAGCCGGACAGCAGGACGCGCTGAAGCTCCCGCAGCAGCGGCACGTCGGCGAACGCGTCCTCGGGCAGGCCTTGATCGCTCACCTCTCTATCATCCCACCCCCGCGCGGATAGGCCCTCCTCGGCTTCCCGAGCGACCCCTGGTACGATGCCGCGGTGCGACTTCCCCGCCTGCATCGCACACTGGCGTGAAACGCGTCGGCGACCTCGCCATCGACCTGGGGACGGCCAACACGCTCGTCTACCAGGAGGGCAAGGGCATCGTCTACGACGAGCCCTCGGTCATCGCCATGGACGCCCGGGAGGGCGACGTCCTGGCCATCGGCGAGGAGGCCTGGGAGATGATCGGGCGGACCCCGTCCAGGATCGTGGCCGTCCGTCCCCTCCGGCGCGGGGCCATCACCGACTACGACGTCACCAGCCAGATGATCCGGCTGATCTTCCGCCGGGTGGGCGTGACCCGATTCGCCCGACCGAAGGCGCTGATCTGCGTCCCCTCTGCCATCACCGAGGTCGAGCGGCGTGCGGTTCGGGACGCCGCCACATCGGCCGGAGCCCGGGCCGTGTCGCTCATCGAGGAGCCCATGGCCGCGGCGATCGGGGCCGGCCTGCCGGTCCACGAGCCCCTCGGCAACCTCATCGTCGACGTCGGCGGGGGCACGTCCGAGGTGGCCATGGTGTCGATGGGCGGGATCATCGCCAAGCGCTCCCTGCGTATCGGCGGCTTCGACATGGACGAGGTGGTCCAGCGGCACCTCCGCCGGACGTACGGGGTGGCCATCGGAGAGCGGGCGGCGGAGCAGGTGAAGATCGCCTCGGGCAGCGCGTACCCGGTCACCGGGGTCGGGCCCGCCCGCATCAAGGGCAGGGAGATCTCCACCGGGATGCCGAAGGAGATCGAGGTCAGCCCCGAGGAGGTCCGCGAGATCCTCACCGAGCCGGTCGTCGCCGTTGTGAACGCCACGAAGGGATGCCTGGCCGAGAGCGATCCCGAGCTCGGGCAGGACGTGCTCGAGCGCGGGATGTTCGTCACCGGGGGCGGCTCGCTCCTCCGCGGCCTGGACACCCTCCTGGCTCACGAGTGCGAGGTCCCGGTGCACCTCACGGACTCGCCTCTCCGGACCGTGGTCCTGGGCGCGGGGAAGTGCCTGGAGCTGATGACCCAGGAGGCCGGCCTGTTCGGCGGCAGCCCCTGGCTCCGCTGACGTTACGCCCGGTCCTAGCTCCCGAGCCGCCTGAAGTACTCATCGAGCTGGAGCTTGATAGCCCAGCCGATCATGGTCAGCACGACGACCGCCACACCCGCCACGATCGCGATCGTCAGGATCAGGCGGACCAGCGAGAGTGCCGGGGGCGGGCGGTCGTCGGCCCGGACCGGCTCGGAGGACGGGAGCATGACGAAGGCGTCGTGTCTGGGTTCCTCCGACAGCACCCAGGAGGGCTCCGGGACAGAGACCTTCCGAGGCGCCTTCTCGCCACCGCGGCGATCGGACGGGGCCATGGCCCACCAGACCACGGCGGCCGAGAGGCCTGCGGCCACGACCAAGATCACCAGGGATTCCACGCCGCACTCGCCTCCCGGATCGGCTCGGGTCCAGTGTAAGCCCGGCCGTAGATAGAGGTGGCGGGCACGGTAGCCTTAGCCCGAGGATGGGAGGTCCCAGTGCGAAGAGCGCTCCAGGTGGCGGCGCCGACGGTGGCCCTGGCGGTCTGCCTCTCCGTGGTGGAACTGCCTCTGTTCGTTGAGGCGCCCGGACGTGCCCGCTCCGTCCTTCCCCTCATCGACGTGGACGGCACCTCGACGTACGAGTCCGAGGGCCGGCTCCTGATGACCACCGTGAACGTCGGCCGGCTGAGCGCGTTCGAGGCCCTGGCGGCCTGGATCGATCCGCAGGCCGAGGTGATCCCCGAGCACGTCGTCATCCCCCCGGGGCAGACTGACCGGGAGTACGAGCGGGCGTCCCGCTCCCAGATGGACCAGAGCAAGATCGCCGCGGTGGCCGTGGCCCTCGAGCTCCTGACGGACTATCCCGACGAGCACGGGCCCGGGGTGATCGTCCAGGACGTCCTCGGGGGCGCTCCCGCCGAGGGCCGCCTGTTCCCCGGCGACCTGATCACCCACGTGAACGAATCGCCGGTGGCCGATGTGGACCAGCTCCGCGACGCGATCGGGGCCGCGGAGGACGGGCGCCCGGTGACGCTTCGCGTCCGGCCGATCGAGGGGGGAACCGCCAGCACCGTCGAGGTTCGCCCCACCCGCGTGGAAGGGGTCGACCGCCCGGTGATCGGGATCGCCACCGTGGCGAATTTCCCGTACGACGTCGACATCCAGAGCGGGACGGTCGGGGGGCCGTCGGCCGGGCTCATGTGGGCGCTGGGGGTGATCGAGATCCTCACGCCCGAGGACCTGACGGGTGACCGGGTGATCGCCGGGACGGGGACGGTCGACCTCGAGGGCCGGGTCGGCCGCATCGGCGGGGTCCGCCAGAAGGTGGTCGGGGCGGAGGACGCCGGCGCGGAGGTGTTCCTGCTGCCCACGGGGGACATGGCGGACGCCCGCGGGGCGGGGGAACGCATCGAGCTCGTGCCGGTCGACACCGTCGAGCAGGCCCTGCGCTTCCTGGAGGACCGCGCGTGAGCTCGAGCCTCCCGCCGGCGGTGGAGTTCGGAGCGCACCTGGTGATCCTGCTGGTGACGGTGGCCGCGGCCGTGGCGCTGGCCCGGGAGCGTGGCCGCCGGCCGATGGCCCGGGCGGCGGGCGCCATCGGGTTCCTGGCGCTGGCCGGTGCCGAGGCAATCCGGGGCGCCGGGGTGGTGG
>JBOGVU010000018.1:0-39279 GCA_050692915.1 Actinomycetota bacterium
CCCGATACCCCCGGTCCCCCACCCTTCGAAGGAGGCGATCGAGATCCGAGAGGAGGAAGCACGCGGCCGCCGCGTCGGCGGCGAGCCGCTGCTCCAGACAGAGGAACGCCGCCTTCCGCCGGAACTCCCCCGCCCGGAGCAGGTTGAACCGGTGGTCCTGGTAGGCCAGCGCCCCCGTGGGCAGCCCGGGGACGGCGTTCGCCACGAGGAAGACCCTGGTTAGCCGCTCCCCCGTGGGGACCAGGTCGGTGGGGACCCCTCCCGTGGCCGCCGCCAGGATCGCCGCCAGCACCTCGGCGGGCAAGGAGCCGGGCCCGAAGTCCCGGGCGGAGCCTCGTCGGAGGATCACCCGGTCGAGGGGATCCGGGGGCGGGGGCGCCGGTTCGACCACCACCGGCTGGGGCCACGCCTGTCCGGCCGCCCTCAGCTCGGCTGCTCGCCACCGCCGCACGGCGCGGGGATCGGCCAGGCGGCCGGCGTCGTTCACCTCGCTAATGACCGGGAACCGGTCCTCCCGGGCCGAGGCCGGCTCCTCCTCGAACGCCGCCGCCTCCGGGGGCTGTGGCCCCGCTTGGACCGGCTGGCCCTCCCCCACCGGCACCAGGCACAGGGGGAACTCCCGGCGGGGGTCGAGCCCGAGGAGGGCCTCGATCTCCCCGTCGACGAACCCGAGGACCACCCGGGCGCCAAGGCCTTCGGCCGCGGCGACGGCGAGCAGGTTGGCCACGATCATCCCCGCGTCCCAGAACAGGTGGCGGTATCCCCGGTCGCCGTACTTCCACCCGGTACGCCAGGGGATCCCCGTGACCACGAGGGTGGCCGCGGCCCCCGCCACGGCGGGCTCCCCGGCGCAGGCCCGGACGAGGTGCCCCCGGTGATCACCCGGGCGGAGACGGTCGAGGGCGTGGGCGAGCGGATCGTAGTGGTACACGCCCTCGGGGAGCCCGGGAAGGTCCCCGCAGACCAGGTAGGCCTCGTTGGGGTACAGGGCTCCGGCGGAGGCATAGGTCCGGAAATGGACCACCTCCCCGTCGGGGAACCGCACTCGGCGGTGGGCCCCCGCCCCCAGCCGTAGCAACCGCGACACGTCCTCCATCGACGGGGGCCGGGGCGGCACCTTCTCACCCCGTCCTGCCGATCCCGCCAGGGCGTCCATCGCCCCCACCTCGAGCCCGGGGAGGTCGCGGGGGAGGTCGATCTTCTCCACCCCACGGTAGGCCTTGAACGGACAGGGCCGGTTCTCCCAATCGAGGGCACGCCCACCCCTGCGCACGCTCTCCCAGGAGTGCTTCGTGGCCTGGTGGTAGGCCCCCGCCCGCTGACCGGATCTCACGGGCCCATCCTCCCCTTCGGTTGCTCCCACCGACAAGAGGATGGGTCGACCTCCCCCCGGAGGCCGTCTTCCACGCTCCGGCCGGCCCTGGCGGCTGGTCCGTTCCCTCCGGTAGAGCTCCCGAGCCCGCCCCGCTGACGTCGAGGGTACCCATCGCTCGGACGAGGGACAATCGTGTCGACGTAGCCCGAGAGGTCTGAGCATCCGGATGCAGAAGAAATGCAGCACCTCCAACGGCTCCGCGGTCGCCTCATCCTCCCGGGATTGCCGGTCTGCTCGTCGCGTGGTCAAAGAAGGCCAGGTGTCTCAGCGCGAACGTCCGCGCCTGATGCGCAGTCTGGGGAGAGGGGGGCTCGAGGTACCCGCCGCTGCGACCTACCCAGCGGGAGGTCTGTCCTACATCCGGCCGGGGCAGGCGTACGCTTGAGGCGATGGTTACCGCCGGGGCCGGCCTCTCGCTGAACCTCGACACACGCCGGGCGGCCGTCGAGGCCGCGCTGGCCGCCCGCGCCGGGCTGTCCGGCGTCTCCCCCTCGCTCGCAGTGCTGTTCGCGTCCCCTCACCACGCCGAACGCGCCGAGGCGCTCCTGGACACGGTCCACGAGGCGGCCGGGCCCGAGACGGTGATCGGATGCGTCGCCGAGGCCGTCGTGGGAAGCGGCAGGGAGGTCGAGCGCGACCCTGCCGTCTCGGTGTGGTTGGCGTCGTTCCCCGGGCGCGTCGACACCTTCCCCCTGGAGTACCTCCCCGACCAGGAAGCGTTCGCCGGCTGGCCCGGCCACGGTGCCGACCGGGCGCACCTCGTGATCTGCGACCCATTCACGTTCCCGGCCGACGAGCTCCTTCGCGAGCTTGACCGCGAGGCGTCAGGGACCGTGTTCAGCGACCTCTGGGTTATGAGATCAGCGATAGCGGGTCAGCTCAGGCATATCCGCCGGTGACAGGTGGTGTTAGGTCCTCTGAGATCACGTCGGATTCTGTGAGTCAGCCACAATTTAGCCACAAGGATCAGCCCGGCGTCAGGCGGCGAAGCTGAACGGGATCTCGAGATCGATGTCGAAACGATCCTTGACCGGCCCCACATCGAGCCCGTGTGTCCGCGGATACAGGAACTCAACACCCACGATCGTCCCGTCATCGTCGAGATCGACGTGGAGGTTCGGCCCGAGCTCCTCCGTGCGTTGAATGGCCGCCTCCGAGTCTTCGACGAGCAGCACGTAGAGGACGTCCGCCTCGGCATCGTACGTGTAGACAGCCATCGCTTCACTCCACCCAGATCGTCACGACGACATCCGCCGCCTCATCGACCACCACGGTCACTCGCGTGCCTCCGATCACCGCGCGTACCTTCCGATTCCCGCGATCATCGTAGCCGATGGTGTCCGCCCCGGGGAGTGCCTCAGTCACAGCCTCCGGGGTCACTCCCCGATGGCGCCTCGCGATCCAGCGCAGCCGGTTCCTGGCGTGGCGGGTGAGCTTCACTCCTCTGCGCCTCCCCCCGAGGACGACGGCTCCCCGAGATCCCGCAGCGCGGCCGCCAGGAACCGGTAGGTGTATTCCTCCGCCAGTTTGCGGTTCTCGCAGAACACGACCGGGACGCCCGGGTAGCGGACCTGGAGAGTGGCCAGCACCTCCGGCAGCCATCCGGGCGTCGCCTTGGGGATCTTGAACAGGGAGGCGTAGGTCCCCTCGACGACCACGGCGGCCGCAGGCAGCGCGGCGAGCTCGCCCATCACGAAGCCGAGCGAGCCGTCGGAGAGGGAGGCCGCCAGCCCCTCCTCCTTCTTCCGCTCGACCGCGGCCACCACCCGCTCCCCGGAGCGGACCGCGTAGTCGCCGGCCGACACCGCGACCCGCTCGGTTTCGACCTTTCGTCCGGTGAACTTGTACGGGTACCTCTCCCGCGTATCCACCTCGATCGTGAAGGCTCCGAGGCCGGCGGACTTCCGCGCGGGGACGCGCACCCCCGGGCGGGCGGTGCGGGCCACCTTGCGCGTCTGCCAGAAGATCGCGGGGCGGGCCCGGATCTCCGTGTAGACGAACTGGGCTCGGTTGCGCTGGCCCCGATCGAGGACGAGGTCTATCGCCGGGCCCCGCCGTGCGCAGTGACGCACCGGGACCTCCTCGACGATCTCCGCCCCCTCGGGCCAGGGCCCCTCCCAGGGGTGGCAGTACACGCGCGAGGAGGAGGGCCAGGGCTCGCGGGCCTTGAGGATCACGCCGCCCTCGACGGGAATCTCGAGCAGGTACGGCAGAGTGCTCCCCTCCTCGGGGTTCAGCCCGACGCGGAAGACCGGGCGGCTCACGGTGGCATTATCGAACGCCTCGGCAGGCTCAAGCCGCCGCCGGCTCGTATTCGTGGATCAGCCCGCCGAGGACATCGCGCCGGCGGACCTGCAGGGTGCCACTGCGGGGGTGTTGTTGCCGCGGCTCGGGAATCTCGAGCCGCAGACCCCGATGTGGCCTCTGCCGGTTGTAGTGATCCACGTACTCTGCAAGCACGCGGTCGAGGTGACGACGCGAAGTGACGAGTAGATGATCCAGGCATTCGGCCCGGAACGTCCGCACCCAGCGCTCAGCGAACGCGTTCGCGCGGGGAGCCCTGACCGGCGTGAGGATCACCCGCGTCCCCTCGCTGCGGAACACGTTATCGAATGCGCCGGCGAACTTCCCGGTCACGGACCAGGAGGTGTGGAGCCTTGTCAGCCTGAAGGAACAAGTTCCGCGCCTGTTGTGCCACCCAGGTCGAGTCGGGGCTTCGCGTCGACCCCGCCCAGAAGATGCGCCTCGACCCCACCTCGATGAAGAACAGGACGTAGAGCGTCCGCAACCACGCGGTCTCGACGGTGAAGAAGTCACAGGCGACGATGCCGTGGGCTTGGGCACGTATGAACGCTCTCCAGGTCGGGCCTCCGCGCCTCGGAGCAGGTGGCAATCCCGCGGATCGCATCACCGTGCGGACGGTGGTGGCGGAGATCCGGATGCTGAGCTTCCTCAGCTCGCCCTGGATGCGGCGGTAGCCCCACCTGGGGTTCTCGCGGGCCAGCCGCAGGATCAGGCTCCGGGCCTCGTCGCTGATCGGGGGACGCCCGGGCGGGCCTGCGCCCCGATAGGTCCATTTGCGGCGAACAAGCTCGCGGTGCCAGCGAAGTAGGGTCTGCGGAGTAACAAGGAAGGAGCGCCATGACGTGCGCTCCAGCGATCGGCTCGCCGCCGCGAGAAGGAGCCTGTCGCGCCTGCGGAGCTTCGGCCGCGCGACCTGCCGGCGCAGGATCTTCAGCTCGTGCCGGATGACGAGTAGCTCGACCTCGAGCGAGCGTTCGAAGCCGCGAGCCGGGAGAACGAGGCGGAGCAGCGCGCGGACGACGGCGTAAACCAGCGAGATGAGCACGAGCGGGCCTCCTTGAGGACGTGAACCGATGCGAGTGATGCGGCGCGCGACTCTACCAGATGCGCTGGTCAGGAGCCTGATCGGAGTTTCTGGACCCTACGTGCGTCCAGCAGCTCGGACGCCAGAGAGAAAGGAGGCGAATGGCGTAACCGAGCGACAAGCTCACGACAGCCAGCCGGTGAGAGCCCGGTCCGGGGAGACGCCAGGGTCCCCGGTAGGGAAGCCCCCGTGCGTGGCCGAGAGGCCGGGTGCGAAGCGGGGTGGAACAACCGACCGGTCCGCAGCATGAAGCGAAGCCTGCAGCGTCGTCACTAAAACCCCCGCGCGAGCGGGGCCAAGGGGGAGCCGAGCCTATGAAGGGTGGGCGAAGGCCACGGACGGCACCTCAGAACCTGGAGCGGGTGCCCAAGAACCCCCCGGCGCATGGGGCGTGGAACGGTCGGAAGGGTGTCGTGGGAACTGGAGAGGCCCTCCTCGGCCCCGGGTCTGCGGCCCGGGAAGCTGGCCCGCCTATAACCAACGCACGGGAAGTGGCGGGCGGCCGAGAGGGAGTCGGAGGGGGCCGTAGTAGTGATGACGGCCGGGACAACACAACCCGGCCCGAGCGAAGGGCCCCTGCTTCACCGATGCACGGGCGAACAAGGAGTGGGATCTGGTGAGTGCCCGATGAGGGCTAGGTCCAGGAAGGCCGAAAGGCTGGACGCGTCCCGAGCCTTGCAGCGCGTGCTGTACCGCAGTGCCAAGCAGGATCCGAACCGGCGCTTCCACGCCCTGTACGACAAGGTCGCCCGCAGCGACGTACTTGCGAGGGCCTGGGGCGAGGTCCGGGCGAACCGAGGGGCTCCCGGCGTAGATGGCGTGACCATCGAGGCGGTCGAGGAGTCCGGGGCGGAGGCCTTTCTCGACGATACCGCCGAAGCGCTCAGGACCCGGTGCTACCGGGCCTCCCCGCTCCGGCGGGTCGAGATCCCCAAGCCCGGGCAGCCGGGGAAGACCCGGCCGCTCTCCATCCCCACCGTCCGCGATCGAGTGGTCATGACCGCGGCGAAGATCGTCCTCGAGCCCATCTTCGAGGCGCAGTTTCTCCCGGTGAGCTTCGGGTTCCGGCCGAACCGTTCGGCGCACGATGCGCTGGAGGCCGTCCGGACCGAGGCCAACCGGGGCGCAGAGTGGGTGCTTGACGCCGATCTCACGGACTGCTTCGGGCAGATCTCGCACGACGCCCTGATCGGGTTGGTTGCCGAACGGGTGTCTGACCGGGACATGCTGAAGCTCCTCCGGGCGTGGCTGAGGGCGGGGGTGCTTGTGGACGGGGTGGCGACCGACACCGTGTCGGGGACCCCCCAAGGCTCTCCGGTCTCCCCGCTGCTCGCCAACATCGCCCTGCACGTCCTCGACCGGACGTGGGCGAAGGCGAGCGGCTTCCTCGGGGTGCTCGTGAGGTACTGCGACGACTTCGTCATCCTCTGCACCCTCAGGGTCCGGGCCGAGGAGGCCCGGCGCCGGGTGGAGGCGATCCTTCGTCCTCTGGGGCTTCAGCTGAACCCGGACAAGACCAGGATCGTCTGCCTCACCAAGGGGGTGGAGGGCTTTGACTTCCTGGGCTTTCACTGCCACAAGGTGGAGTCCTGGAGGTGGCGAGGGCGGTGGTACCTCCAGCACTGGCCATCCCGGCAGGCCATGGCGGCCATACGGGGGCGGATCAGGGCTGCGACGAACCGGCGTTTCGTGGGGCGTTCGGTGGCGGAGGTGGCGGAGAACGTCAGCCGGGTGCTCAGGCGGTGGGCTCCTTACTACCGC
Source organism: Actinomycetota bacterium (assembly GCA_050692915.1). GTDB lineage: Bacteria > Actinomycetota > UBA4738 > UBA4738 > CALAEC01 > CALAEC01. Next base: position 6,525 of record JBOGVU010000018.1, read on the forward strand.
TCGGGCAACTCCGCCCGGTGCTTCTCGGTCATCGACCGCTACGCCCACGAACGCCTGGCCATCTTCGTGAGCACCAAGCACGGACGCCCGGGGCGGGGCTGGGCCGGCCGGTACGACTCGGCGTGGTTCCAGGGCCTCGGGGTGTACCGCCTCGGCGGAACCGTCCGCTACGGGACTGCGCATGCCTCGCGGTGAACGGTGTCGGGAAGCGGTGTGCGGGAGAACCGCATGCACCGTTTGACAGGGGGCCGCTGGCGACGCGGCAGCCACGGTGAGCCGGAAGCGATGCACCTGCCGGGAAACCGGCGGATTGAGCCCGGCCGCCTACCGCTCGTCGCCAAGCCAGCGGCCTACCTCACAGGGATCGGGTCGATGCGGTGCCGCCTCCGCGATCGCCATTGCAGAAGGTGTGGACCTTACTCCTTGGATGGCGCCCCCAATCGACGCATGGCACGGAGCATGTGGCGAGGCGTCGGCGCGGGCGATAGCGAGTGAGCTCGATCGCCTCGGAAGGCCTCTAGCATCAGCCCAACGAAGCGCCGCCATGCATCGGGAGCGTCTTGTCCCGCGGCCTGGACGAAGCCGGCATTCGCCGTGAGGCTCAGTAGTCTCTTGGGCTCAGAGCTCCCGACCCCGCGTGTGACAAATAGGCCCCGGACCGCCCCGTCAACACGCGGGGTGGATCGCTAGCGGATGTTCTACGAGCTCAGCGAATCACAAGGAGCTTGTAGGAACCGCCGCCCGCATCGGGGTCACCTGCGCCGAATTGAAAGTTGTTGCAGGCCGAGAGGGTGACCTGGTTGTTCGGCGGATCCGGAATCGCGGTCAACATGAACGTAGGCGCCCAACCCGGCGGCGGCGTGACCAGGACATGGTCGCTCGCACTGATGCCTGCTGCGGGAACGGTCAAGGTGGAGCATTCCTCAGCCGGGGTAATAGGGAAGTTCAAGGTCGTCACGCTGCTGAGGAAGAAATTCCCGCTTCCGACCTCTGTCTCCGGGAACAGGTTGTTGAAGACCTTGGTGGCCTGCTTCTTGGCGATCTTCTTGACCTGCTTCTTGTCCTGTGGGGTCAAGCTGAGCGCCGGTGAGGCGATCAAGGCCGCCGCGAGACCCACGAGGACCACCAGGCTTACCCCGCCCCTAAACCAGGGCTTGGATCTCTTACCCATGTTGCACCTCCCTCTCCCGCCGGCACCGTACCGGCATGCACCGGGTAAGCTTACAGAGAAGGGCCTCGCCGGGTCAATCCGACGAACCGGCCAACCCGCCGGGCTTACCCCTCTGGGCCGTCCTCGGCCGACACGTAGCACTGAGCCAGTTCGAGTGCTAACAGAGGAGGAAGCCAAATATCAAGGGCCAAGCCGTTCAGCCTCGAGCCCCTGAACGACCGGATCGCGGTCAAGCCGGGGGAGGAGGGCTCCCAGGTCCAAATGCCGCCACAGACCACCCTGAGCTCTTGGACTAGGAGCCTCGAGCCACCACCGAGGCTCGGCACGCCAGGACGTAAATACGGGTCCCAGCCGTAAACGAAACCGGGCATGCTGCGCGTACATGGCTGCGATGGGTCGAGCCGTGACGGCGCTGAGGAGCGATACGAAGGCGCCTGAGCCAGGACGCAACTCGGACTTCGAGGCGTTCTTCGCCGAGCAGCATGGGCGACTGTTCCGGGCGCTCGCGCTCCTGACACGCAATCGCCACGAAGCTGAGGAGGTCATGCAGGACGCCTTCCTGGCGCTGTGGGAGCGATGGGAGCACGTGGCGGGTGGACCCGACCCCGTCGGCTACCTCTACCGGACCGCGCTGAACGCGTGGAGGAGCCGCCGCCGGCGCGCGGCTGTGGCCGTGCGGAGGGCCATCCACCAGATTCCAAACGACAACGAGATGGCCGTGGTGGAGGAGCGGGACGCCGTGGTGCGCGCCCTCTCCCGGCTTCCCGCCCGCCAGAGAGCCGCGGTCGTGCTCATGGACGTGCTCGATCTCTCCTCGGAGCAGGCCGCTGAGATCCTTGGGATTAGCCCGGTGACCGTACGCGTCCTGGCGGCGCGGGGGAGAGCCTCATTGGCGAAGGAGATGGGGTGATGACGATGACCGATGTGCGGAGAAGGCTACGCCGGGCGAGCGATCGGGTGACGCCGCCCCAACGAGCGTTTGAGCGGATGATCGAGCGCCGGGAAAGGAAGCGGCGAACCGAGAGGGTCGCCGCTGCCGTCATCGCCTCAACCCTCGCCCTCGCGGTCATCGGCGGAACCGTGGCCGCCCTTTCGGGGCTCGCCCGCGACCGAGTGCAACCAGGGAACGATGGCGCCAGCCGGGTCGATCCAAGGAACCTCAGCCTTCAGGCATGCATCGAGGGGGCTGGGTACGACTGGGACGAGGTCTATCCTCTCCTGACCTCAGCTTCACCTCCGGAGGACTCGGTGTTCGCCGATCCCGCGTTCCGGCGAGCCTGGGAGGCCTGCCTCGTTGAGACCGGGCTCGTGGGGCCGTTCGAGGTTGGGGAGAGCCTCCCCCAGCCGAACCGGTACGACGAGGAGAGGATCGCCGAGGAGAACCGCGGGGTGTTGGCGTACTTGAGATGCATGCGTGTCCGGGGCTGGGACCTTTCCGATCCCGAGCCTTGGGAGGGCCCGCCGCACCCCGGCCTCCTCACTGTCCGCCAGGCCGTGCCCGGGGACCCGGAAGAGGCAGACCGGTACTTCCGGGACTCGGCCGAGTGCGGCCACCCCTTCTTCGATAAACAGGGCAACCTCCTCCCGGAGGGAGGGTAAGGCGGGCAGAGGTCCCAGCCCTTCTGTCGCTGCCCGAGCTTGGGGGTCCACTCGTGCCTAGGAGGCGAGCTAACATGCAGAAGCTTAGCTCTGTACGCAGGCGATGACGGTGCTCGGCTTCACGCCCTCCGATGGGGGACGACACAGCCGGGTATCCGCGTCCTTGACGGCCATGCTCCACACCTTTACCGTTCTCTTTCTGCAGTTCAACGCGCCCTTCCCGACGAAGTGCCATCTCCCTCGCTCGCCGTCCCGTATGGCCCTCCAGGTCCCGTCGTAGGAGATGTCGCTCTGACTCAGCGAGGGAGCGGAATCCACGACGAGCTCCTTGAGCCTGAGGTTGAATCCTCCTCGCTTCGTGATGTATGTGATCGCTCGCCTGGCCCGGTACGCGACGAAGTGGCGCTTGTGCCCCTCGACGGGCGAGCCCGTGACCGAGAACCACTTGAAGTCTGATCCGAAGAACCTCTTGAGTCGCCGTCGGTTCCCCTCCTTGAGCGCGTCCAGGAACCCGAGCGTCAGTTTTGCCAGGGGTCGAGGTCGGCACCGGTTGGGGAGGCCGGGGTCGTCGTGGGTCACCACGATCTCCCGATCGGGACCGGCGGCGGTGCCCGGGGACATGAAGCCAAAGGCGACAGGTTCGAGGACGAGGGCGCCGACCGTCACGACCAGTGCGGTTCGTCTAGCCATCGACGGCCGGGGGCGCTCCTTTGCCACGGCCGGTTCATAGCACCATCCGGCGTGGCAGTACAGCGGTGATCAGGTCGAGCCGCCGCCCCTGAGGGGTTCGGTTGCCAGGACCGATCCGCCGGCGTCCAGAGCGACCAGCTCACCACGGGCGCCTGGGGGCAGGAATTGGATGAAGAATCGACGGGGGATGCCCAGCTCCGGAGGAGGATCCAGAAGCTCGGCCACGATGACCTGACCGTCGTCGAGCCGAAACTCCAGTGAAGCGACCTCGGTGGACAGGACGCCCACGGCCAGATTGGATCCCTCTCCGGCCACGGGACCGGTCGATCGCTCGCCGATCGCCTCAGCGTCGGCACCAGCTAGTGGAGAGCATCCGCCGGGCGGAACCCGTTGGCCGTGGACCACGGAGGTGAGAGGATCCACGTCGAACCCCCAGCAGTAGACGTCGGCGCCCTCCGCGGTCTGCCTCCACAGCTCCAGGCGCCGGGGATCGTCGACGTTCTCTCCCCGCCACACCACCAGGCGCCACGGCTCTCCCGCGTACTGACCCTCCTCGAGGATCCCGGACGCGAGGACGTGGCGGGGGCCGCTGGGGACGGCCTCCACCGGTTGCCACTCACCGCAGACGATCCTCGCTTCGGACGTCGGTCCCTCGGGAGGTTCCAGCACGAACGTGCTGTCCCGCTCCCGCTCCTGCTCGGGCGCGAGCGAGGTGAACTCCCTCGTGAACACGACCTGCCCCTGGGCGCCCAGGACCTCGGTGCGGCACACGGCCCCGAGGTTCGATGGGATCGCTCCCGTCCAGTAGAAGGTGCCGGCCGCGCTCCGACCGGTCTCCCCGGGCACGTCGACCAGTGCGACCGGGCGGTGGATCTGGAGATCCCGAGGAGGCTCCACGGGCTCCGCGTAGCCGATCAGCCGGTCGCGCTGGGCCTCGGTGAACGTCCCCGAGGCGTCGGCCACGACCAGGTCGTCTCCGTCGGGGACGATCATGACGAAAGCGTCGGCCGCCTCCTGGTCGCACCCCCGATCTTCCGGGGGGGAGGCGCAGAAGGCGGCGGTCCAGCCCCCCTCTTCCGAGCCGACCCCGACGTAGTCGTAGGGAACGAGCATCCGGAAGGCGGGCTCGTCCCCAGGGGCATCCTCGGCGGGAATCAATCGGATCCCGTCGCGGAGGCCTGCGTCGGCCACCGCGGCGATGGCCACGGTGGCCGCCCTCTCGTTGGGGGAAGGCAGCGAACCACCGGGGCGGAGCGGGCGGTCCTGTGAGTCTCCGAGGAAGGCCTGGCCGGCCAGGGCGAGCCCGCCGGCGGCCACGAGGAGGGCCGCTGCCGCAGCTCCGACGCGCCGCCACGGAGGGCCGGGAGGCGATCGGGAGGGTCGCCGCTCCCTGATCTCCGGCCGAAGGTCGGGAACGGGGATTTGGTCGAGGCCGCGGAATCGGTCGCGGAGCTCAGTCACGATCCTCCTCCAGGATCCTGCGCAGCCGCCTCCGGCCCTGGCTGAGGTGGACCCGAACCGTGGCCGCCGTTGACCCCAGGATGTAGGCGATCTCCCGGGCCTTGTAGCCGGCGTAGTAGTGGAGGACCAGGGCGGCCCGCTGCCTCGGTGGAAGGAGCCGGAGCGTCGAGAGGAGCTCGCTAGTCGGCTGGGGAACCGCCGGCAGGTCGATCGAGATCGGGAGGGGAGCGTCCTGCCTTCGACGTTCCTTGAGCTCCCCGGCGGCGAGGCGGTACGCCGCGCGCCAGATCCACCGGGCCGGCGACCTCACAGCCGACCTCCGCCGGAGGTACTGGGCGAAGGCCTCCGACACGGCATCGCTGGCCACCTCGGGGTCGCCGGCGTAGGCGAACAGCGCTCGCCACAGCCGGTCCGCATGCTCAACGTAGAGGGACTCAACGCTCTCATCTCGGTCCACGGTCACCCGCGCATCGTGCACCTCACCCGTACAGGGGCGCCAAAGGGCGAAAAGGTGTAGTCGCGGCCGCCACTGGAGGGGGCCTGCCTTCCAGACGGGGCGAACCTCATCTGCCTCGGCGTCGTCTACGTGGATGAGAAGAGAGGCCCCAAGGAGGCAGGTCGTGCGGATCCGCTGGGGATCGATAGTGCTGGTGGCGGCTGTGGTGATCCTCCTTCCACACCCGGCCGAGGCCGGTGGTTCCTGGCTGGAGACCGAGCGGCAGTACTACACGGTGGGTGACCACGTGGTGGCCCGCGGCGCGTTCGGGAGAGGGAGCCTGGAGGGTAGGGTCAGCGACGGTCCCTTCTACGCGTACCTCACCCCCGGGGATCGGGACTGGGAGGCCTTGCCGACCGAGGACGCGATCCACCTCGGGCCGATGACCATCGCGGAGGCAACCGGCTCGTACTGCTGCTGGGTGGCCCGTGTCGAGTTCACTGTGCCCGACGTTCCCTCGGGCCGGTACTGGATCGACTACTGCAACGACCCCTGCACCATCGATGGCATCGGAGACCTCATCGGCGGGATGATCTTCGTCGGCGAGACCGAGCGGGAGGCTCGTCTTGCCGCCCGATGGGAGCGCGCCAAGGCCAGGGTGGAGCGTATGAGGGAACGCCTCGATGAGGCCGCCGCTGAGATCGCCGCGTTGGGACTTCGGAGGGAGGCTGAGAGCACCGAGGAGGACCCTGAGCCGAACGCGGCCCCCCAGGCCACGAGGCGCGTTCAGGAAGACCGGCCGGTGATTAGCATCGAGGGGGCAGCATTGATCGCTGGCGCGATGCTCGCCCTTTTTGTCGGCCTGGTTGTCCGTCACCGAAGGCCGAAGCAGACCTCGGCAGGGATGCATCCCATGCTCCCGTCGGCTGAAGACCTGCTCGCTGAGGTGGGAGACCTCGACGGTCAGGACGGCGGCATCGGACCCCGGACCTCGACGGGAGCGGTGCCCGAGCCCAGGGTCCCGAGCCCCCGTTGAGGAACCAGCCTGCTCATCGACCTTCTGGAAGGTATCCGCCTCAACTGTTGGGACCGCGTGATCGGGGCAGGCCCATCCCTCATGGATAACAAGTCCCAGCTGGCAAAGAATGGATGGGATGCGTTCATCCACTGATCTGACCGGCAACCTCGTCGTCGGGCTGGTCTTGGTGAGCTTGACCGTGTTGGCCTTCCTGGTGCCTGTTCTTGGCCAGAACGCACCATCGTTTGGGGAGTGCCTCGCGCTGGAATGGGACCCGTAACGGCACCGTCAGGGCGCAGGTCGCCCGACGGGGCTATCCGACCGCGGACGTCGAGGGTGGGTTCGTCGATATCAGGGGTGCTTCGCCTGGTTCGGGGCGGGGAACGGGGATGCCTGGGCCTTCTACAGTGCCACCCGGATCCCCGGGGAGGAGCGGCCTCTCAAGTGGGTGCTCGACATGCGGGGGAAGCGGTGGGGGGTCGACTTCCCCGAGCCCGAGCCCCGCCCGGAGCCCAACGCGGTGGTCTTCCCCGACGGCTCACTCCGGTTAGGCGGAACCGACCCGAACACCCGGTAAATCATCGACCTGGGTCTGGATGTCGACCGCCGGCGGGATGGGCGTAGCGATCAGCTTGCCCAGGTACGGACTTCTTGGAAGCGGGGGCTGAAATGCCTGGCTGCGCACCTCGTCCGGCAGGTCGGCCAGACCACCAGGTAGCACACCGGGGACTGAGGGCGCGTTGCCGCTCCGGTAGGAGATTCCTGCCCAACGTCCTTCGGCGTGTCCGGGCCTGAACCGATCGGACGCCGGGAACGTCAATCCGGGTGAAGTGAGCGTTCGGGTCCACGCCTCGAGCCTCCACCGAGGCGGCATTGCCGTGCTCTCTCTGGGGATCGCGGCGCTCGGGCTCTTGCTGGTTTGGCGAACGCTCTCTCCCTCGGAGACGGTCCAGGAACCGCGGGAGGCGACCGGGTCGGTTCGCCCGATGGGTAACGGAATCATCGCGTTCCACGGGAGGAGCGGATCCGGGATCAGCGTAGTCCAGCCGGATGGTTCGGGCCTCGCCGACGTGACGGTTCCGCCGAGGCGGAACTATGACACGTTCCCGGCGTGGTCCCCGGACGGATCCAGGCTTGCGTTCCTGAGGAGGGCGGGCGGGGGACCTCGCCGGCTCATGGTGGCCGACGCCGACGGATCGGACCAGGTGACGCTGGCCGGGGATTGGGACGTGGATCCCCCGGCCTGGTCTCCCGACGGCGGCCGGATCGCCCTCCCCGGGTACCGAGGCGAGGACGCCTCGCTCCTGGTCGTCGACGTCACCGATGGGACGATCACGCCCCTGGGCATCGAGGAGGCTTCATGACCTGGTCGCCGGACGGACGTCGTCTGGCGTTCCAGGCGCTCGGCGCCGGAGGAGACACCGACGTCTTCAGCATACGGGCCGACGGCACTGACCGGAGGTCCCTGACCGGGCGAGAGGGCTTCGACATGGCTCCCACGTGGTCACCCGACAGCGAGTGGATCGCCTACCTGAGCGATCGAGGCGGAGACACCGAGCTGTACCTGATCCGGCCCGACGGCACCGGCGAGCGCCGGCTCCCGTTCTCCGCCGAGGCCGGGGGGGTGTGGTTCCGGGGAGGCCAACAGGGCAACCGGCCGCTGATCGGCCGAGTCAATCCGGTCACGCTCACGATCGACGAGACGCTCCGGCTCGACCGCACCGTGATCATCGACGGGACCATCGATCCGGGGACCGGCACGATGTGGCTGACGAACCTGCGCAGGATCGTCACCCGGGTCGACCTGCGACCCGATCCGGAGGAGCCCGTGCCGTCCGAGGAGCAATCCGACTCACCGGGTTCGGCAAAGGCGCCCACTCCTGAGGTGACCGACGTGCTGCGTCTCACCAAACCGGAGGAAGGACTCCTCGGGGCGGAGATCGCGGTTGGCGAGGGCTCCGTCTGGGTGCCCCTCCACGAGCCAGGAGGGGTCGGTCCGGCCTCGATCCTCAGGATCGACTCCGCCACGAACGAGGTGGTGGCCGAGATCCCCGTCCCCGGGGGACCTGCCGATCTCACGGTCGGTGCCGGCTCGGTGTGGGTGGTGGGCTACGGGGAGGGGAGGGGCCACGTGTGGAGTTCTCCCGCCCCGCATGGGCGGAGGTCTCTCCGACGCAGCCCGTGGGACGGGGAAGGATGCCTCAGCCGCTCGGGCGGCACCACTTCCCTGGGTCCCGTCAGACCCGTTCGTCGATCGTGACTTCCCACCGCTCGACGCCGACGACCTCAGACCCCTCGATGGAGCCGATGGCCTGGCCCCGCATCGCGTCGGCGGCTTCATCGCTCGCCGCCATGGCCTCCTTGCTCTCCCACAGCGTGGCGGACCATCCGTCCCCAGTCTCCCGGTTCGCGAGGGAGAGGATGCCCTTGAATCCCGGGAGTTCCCGCGCCCGAGGGATTACCTGGTCCCGGATCACCTGCGTCGCCTGGTCGACCGACTCGGGCGGGGCCTTCACCTTCGTGACCCGTGCATGCATGGAGGTCTCCTCTCTCGTGGCTCCTCGCCGTGAAGTCTAGTCGGGGCAGATCCAGGCAGCAATGGCGCGAGGAGAAGCCGGGTCTCCGTGCTCCATGTCGAGGGGCTGCGGTGAGCCTATGGAAGGCGCGGAAGGTGAAGATGTGGTCGCGTTGAGCGAGAGGCGTCGAAGGGACCGTGCTCGGCGATCGCCTACCAGTAACCGTGCCAGAGTGTGTCGCCGCAGTGCAGGATGCGCTTCCCATTGCCCGAGACGACCCAGGACACTTGCTCCTCGCCCAGCCCGTCCACGGCAGGTAACGCCCGGATCTCGAGCGCGCGCGGAGCTGGATGGAGTCACCTGGCCCGATCATCGCGCGCAGTCCATCGTCGGCGGTGCGCTCCGTCATCGAGGGCGGGCACACGAAGACACCGTCGGTCGCTAGGCTGGCAGCCATCGTTCGCGGGTCGTAGTGGTCGGGATGGACGTGCGTGACCATCGCGGCATCGATCGACTGACCGACCGAAGCGATGGCCTCGTGCGGCGCACCCATGAAGGGCTCGAGAGGCACGGCGTCGCCCAGCGACCACCGCCACCGTCTCGCCGACGGTAACCCTGATCCCCGCCCAGGGACAAACTGCCACGGGAGGCGCCACGGCCTCCCGGCGTGCCACAGACGTGCCACACGAGCCGTAGCAAAGGGTCGAAGCGCATAGCACCACTGCTAATCGTTTTCGGGGTCTGAGAGGCTGTCGCGGAAAGCTTAGCGAGGGTAGTGGCAGCAGGTCAAGCGATGCGCCGAGCGGAGCGAGCGCCGCGAACGTCGTTTCGGAAACGGCGTTCCTCCCGGTGCCGCACACGTCCCCGAGGCCCTGATCTTTAGGAGGTTGTGCACGGTCTGCTCGAACCGCCACTCGCTGCTGCAGGCCTTGAGCCCGCGTCGCCTGAAGCACCCGGCGCCACGCTGTCGCTGCTGTCCGAACACTGGCTCGATCGAGCCTGTGGGGCACAGAAACTCGATTCGCCCCGCCGACCAGCGCTCTCGTAACATCCCGCCATGCTCTACGCGCTCCTCTACGCGATTCTCCGACGCGTTCTCCGGCTGAGCGGGATCTCCTCGGACGTCGAAGCTGAGGTGTTCGTCCTGCGCCACGAGCTCGCCGTGCTTCGCCGCCAGGTCAAGCGGGCCAAGCTCCGTCGCAGGGACAAGCTGTTCCTCGCGGCGATGAGCAGGATGCTGCCTCGAGAGCGCTGGGCGGCCTTCATCGTCACTCCGGCCACGCTGGTGCGCTGGCACCGAGAGCTCGTTCGCCGCAAGTGGACCTACAGGCGTCGGCGTGCACAGGGACGCCCGCCTCTCGACCCCGAGATCAGGTCCCTGATCGTGCGCATGGCCGAGGAGAACCCCCGCTGGGGCTGCGTCCGGATCAAGGGCGAGCTCCAGGGCTTGGGTCTCATGGTCTCCGCCACGACGATCCGAACGATCCTTCGTCGGGCCGGCCTCGGGCCAGCGCCGCGCCGGATCGGCCCGACCTGGCGCCAGTTCCTCGCCGCTCAAGCCAAAGGCATCGTGGCCTGCGACTTCTTCTGCGTCGAAACGGCGCTCCTCAAGACCCTGTACGTGCTGGTGTTCATGCACATCCGGACGCGCCGGATCCTCGGGGTCGGGGTGAGCGCTAACCCCAACTGGGCTTGGGTGAGCCAGCAGGCGCGAAACCTCGTGATGGATCTTCACGACGACCCCGAGCTGGGCGTGCGGTTCCTCATCCGCGACCGCGACGCCAAGTACTGCCGCAGCTTCGATGCGGTCTTCGCCGCCGAAGGCATCGACGTCGTCCTCACCCCCTACCGGAGCCCGCAGGCCAACGCTCACGTCGAGCGACTGATCGGAGGCATGCGGCGGGAGGTGCTCGATCACGTGTTGATCCTGGGCCGAAGACATCTGGTCGGCGTCTTGCGTGAGTACGCCGCGCATCACAACTCTCACCGACCGCATCGCGGGCTCGGTCTTCGCTGCCCGCAGGATGTCAGGGACCCTGTGTCCCGTGCGGTGCCGGCGAGGCCCGTGCGGACCACGCGCCGCGAGATCCTCGGTGGGCTGATCCACGAGTACCATGCCCGGGCGGCATGAACAAGGGACGGCCTGTACCCGCGCAGGATGACCCCGGTGCACCGATCATGCTCAATCGAGCGGCCCTGATCCTTCGGTACAAGCAGCCCTTCGTCGATTGGATCAATGCCGCCGATCCCTCCCCCTCCTCGCACTCCCTCACCGTGGCCGAGGTGAACCGAGAGCACACCGTGTACTTGATCCAGGTCGAGGACGAGGAGGAGCTCGCCCGGTGGCTCGTGCGCAATCACCAAGCGCTCTTCGAGGAGGAACTGAACGGGTGGTACACGGACCCGGCGCTGTGGCCGCCGGACCGGTCGCTTCGGGTGCTGCAGGAGTGGTGTTCGTTCGAGCTCAACACCGTCGTGGTGGACACCGGTGAGTCTCCTCTCGAAGACGATGATCTCCGGGAATGAGGCAGTGCCGGGAAACAAGCAACCCGGGCGGATCAGAGTTTTCGACCCCCACAGGGAGCTCGTCGAGGTGGCCCGTGGCCGGGGGGTCCGGTCCGAGGTGGTGCGGTTGCTGGAGGAGCTCCCCGAGCGCCGCTACCGGCACGTCCGCGAACTGTGGGCGCACGTCCCCGAGGTGCCGGTGGGGACGTGACTGCCGAACCGATGATGCCCAAGGGGGCGAAGGCCTGATGGGGTGCCCGGTGTGCGGATCGGTGCGCGTGGTGATCGTCCTGAGCGATGGCGGCCGCTCCTGGTGCACCCGGTGTGGCCCCGAGCGGGTGCAGGAGGGGAGCCTCCAACGCCGGGTCAAGCGGGCATCGTGACGACGCAGCAGGCCGCGTCCTCGCGATCCGCCGGTCCGGAGCCCCCAGCCCCGGAGCGCGCCGGCGACGCTTTCGAGGTCGACGTGTTCCCGGCGGGTGACGTGTGGTGGGTGGAGGTCTCTCGACGTGAAACCCACCGCGGCCTCATCGCCTTCTACCACCCACAAGAGCGCGAGGCTCGGGAGCGAGCCTCGCGCCTCGAAGAAGAGCTCGGATCCCTGGGTCCCGATGAGTTCCGCCGTCGCTACGACATCGGATAGGACGACCCTCCCCGAACAGGAGGTGAGCGGGATGGCCACCTATGACAGCGAGACCGCACTGCTGGTGGTGGACGTCCAGAACGACTTCGCCGACCCGGGCGGCAGCCTGTACGTGCAGGGAGGCGAGGAGGTGGTCCCGGTGATCAACCGGGAGATCGAGGGCGCCCTCGAGGCCGAGGCGAAGGTGTTCTACACGCAGGATTGGCACCCGGAGTCGACCCCCCACTTCGAGAAGGACGGGGGCATCTGGCCGGTGCACTGCGTGGCGCAGACCGAAGGAGCGGCGCTGCATCCCGAGCTGCAGGTCGCCGGCGAGATCGTGCGCAAGGGCACGGGCGGCGAGGACGGCTACTCCGGGTTCACTGTCAGGGACCCCGAAACGGCGGAGGAGTCCCCTACCCGGCTGGCGGATCTCCTGCGGACCCACGGGATCCGGCGGCTGATCGTCGCGGGGATCGCCACCGACTACTGCGTGAAGGAGACGGTCCTCGACGCCAGGCGCCTCGGGTACGACGTGTCGGTCCTGACGGAGGGGATCCGGGCGGTGAACCTCGAGCCCGGCGACGCCGATCGGGCCCTGGCCCAGATGCGCTCTGCCGGAGCGAGCCTCCTCGGTTCCGGCGGGCAGGGATCTCCGGAGGAGCCAGGAGGATGGTAGCCGCCTCCGTCGCCGAGTTGGGTCACCGATTTACAGCGGGTAGGAGAGACGTGACGATAGTCGACCGGAATCAAGGAGCTGCCGCGTGACCGACGGCGAGAAGATCACCGGAACGAGGGACGAGCACTACGATCTGGTGAGCGTCCTCTACCACACCCTGCAGGAGGCCGACACCATCCAGGGGTACATCGAGATCGCCAGCTTCCTGAAGCAGGTCCAGGAGGAGGACCGGAGCCGGGCGGAGCAGGCAAAGAAGCTCTTGCTTGCGCGCCTGAGCTAGTTAGGATCGACCGCTACGCAGTCCTGAGCGCCCGGGGGCGGCAGGATCGAGGTCCCGGAAGGGCTCCTGATTCTTGTGGCTAGAATGTGGCTGGCTCAGGTGATCGGACACGACCTCTCAGGACGTCACCTGCGACCAGCGGATATGCCTGAGCCGACCCAGAAACGCAGAACTCATAACCCAGAGGTCGCTGGTTCAAATTCAGCCCGCGCAACGAGCAAAACCGCAGGTCAGACCTGCATCTGCCCGCCGGTGGCGGGCACACCCATGAGGGATGAAAATGTGGTGCGTCGCCCATGGACGCCGTGCCTCATTGGTGCCGTGAGCCCGTAGGTCAGACTGGCGCTGGAGCCTCCAGGCACCCTGGATTGTTGCTGCGAGCACGAGTCTCAGAATCTCGAAACGAACGAGGCTCCTCGGGCGGCATCTCGTCGATCGGGAGGAGGTGTCCATGGAGGTTGTGGTGGCCCGGTGCGCCGGGCTCGACGTGCACAAGAAGACGGTGACGGGCCTGCGTCAGGACCCCGGGGTCGGAGGGGGACCGCGCCCAGGAGGTCCGGGAGTTCACCACCTACACCGCCGATCTCAGGGAGCTCCGCGACTGGCTCGTCTCCCACGCGGTCTCCCAAGTGGCGATGGAGGCCACCGGGGTCTACTGGCGCCCGGTCTGGCACGTTCTCGAAGAGGCGGGCTCCTTCGAGCTGCTCTTGGTCAACGCCCACCACGTGAAGAAGGTCCCGGGACGCAAGACCGACGTGGCCGACGCGTGCTGGCTGGCCCAGCTCCTGGAGTGCGGACTGCTCCGGGGATCGTTCGTCCCCCCGCCGATCATCGCCAGGCTGAGGGACCTCACCCGGTACCGCAAGAAGCTGATCCAGGAGCGACCCAGGGAGACCCAGCGCATCCAGAAGCTCCTAGAGGACGCCGGGATCAAGCTCGACTCGGTGGTCTCTGACGTACTCGGCAAGTCCGCCCGGGAGATGCTGGAGGCCCTCGCAGCCGGAGAGCGAGACCCCGAGGTGCTGGCGAAGAAGGCCCGGACCCGGATGCGCCCGAAGATCGGTGAGCTCCGCCTGGCGCTGGAGGGAGGTTTCGAAGAGCACCACGCCTTTCTCCTGCGCACTCACCTGGCGCACATCGACCATCTCTCCGGGTCGGTCGAGCGTCTCGACGCCGAGGTGGAGCGGGTGATGAGCCCTTTCGAGGATGAGATTCGGCGCCTCGACACCATCCCCGGGGTGGCCCGGCGAACCGCGGAGGTGATCATCGCCGAGATCGGAGTGGACATGGGCCGGTTCCCCACGGCCCGCCACCTGGCCTCCTGGGCGGGGATGTGCCCCGGCAACGACTCCTCGGCCGGCAAGCGGCGGTCGGGGCGGGCTCGCAAGGGAGACGCGGCCCTGCGGGAGGCTCTGTGCGAGGCCGCCTGGGCGGCGGCCCGGACCAGGGAGACCTACCTGGCCGCGCAGTTTCGCCGGTTCGCGCGACGGTTCGGGAAGAAGGGAGAGGCCAAGGCGATCTTCGCGGTCGCACACACGATGCTTGTGATCGTCTGGCACCTGCTCGCCAACGGGACCGAGTACCAAGAGCTGAGGGCCGACCACTTCACCCGGCTCGACGACGGGAAGCGACGGGAGCGCTACCTCATCCGCCAGCTCGAGGCCCTCGGGAACAAGGTGACGATCGAGCCGGCCGCCTGATCTTTCTCACGTCCAGGCCCCGGTGCTGCCGAACTCCCGCTTTCCTTCAGGACGCCTTGGCTCGGTCCCGCATGGGGTCATTTTCGTCTCAGGAGGGGTATCGAGGGATCGGTGCCCCTCTTCGTTTTCCCGGTTTGCAAACCATTTGCGTGCGTCCAGAAGCTCGGACGCGAATAGACGAGAGGAGGTGGTGGAGGGAGCGGAAACCGAGCGCAAGCTCATGGCAGCCGGCCGGTGTGAGTCCGGTCCGGGGAGACGCCAGGGTCCCCGGTAGCGTGGCTCCCGGCGCCGGGAGAGACCCCGGTCGTCGAAGCGGAGCGACGAAGCCCCTGGAAGGGGGCGAGCAACCGGCCGGTCCGCAGCATCAAGCGAAGCCTGCAGGTGTGCCCTGCCAAGCTGCGACGGGCTTGCCGGTGAAAGTCCGGTCCGGGTAGTGGCCAAGCAGCCCGGTAGCTGGCGGCCGGCGGAAGGGGAGACCCGACCGTCGAAGCGCCGCGACAAAGGCGCCTTGGGCGCCGAGCAAGTGATCGGTCCGTACGAGTACGACACAGGAACCCGTCAGCCTCGTAATTCGCTTCCCCGGCGCGAGCCGGGCCAAGCGGGAGCCGAGCCTTTTTGCAGGTGGCGAAGGCCACGGAAGGCGTGAAGATCTTGGAAGAGCAGCGCCGAAGAACCCGCCGGGGTGGTTGGGGGCGGAACGATCACACAGTCCGTCGTGGAACAGGGGAGGTCCGTCTCGGCACCGGTCAACACGATGGCCACCGGGGTGCCGCCCGGTGGTGCCCGGTCGCAGCGAAACCTATAAGCGGCGAAGCCGTGAAAGGGTGGAGCGCCGAGCGGAAGTCGGAGGAGGCGGTAGTAGTGAGGACGGCGGGGACAACACAACCCCGCTCGAGCGAAGGGCCTCTAGCCAGGTGAGCGACCCGATCGGGGAAGGGTTGCGGGATTGCCTGCGGGCTATCGACCCGCCGTTTGGGTGCCCGAGAGCCGGGAGGAGCGCTGGGATCGTCGGCCAACGGGGGTGGCGCCGCGGAATGCCGTCGATCGACTGCCTGGGGGAGAGCCGTGTGATCGAGAAGGTCATGCACGGTTCGGGAAGGGGGCGCTGGAGACGGAGTGACGGCCCAGGGCGACGGACTGAGCCCCTGGAGGGAAACCTCCGGGATCGAGAGGCGGCCGGGCCTACAGGCTGTTCGCCACCGCGCCAGCGCCCTACTTCACCGTCGTCATTTGCACCCCGCGGAAACGCGGGCCAAGGGGGAGCCGAGCCCGTGCAAACAGGGCGAAGGCCACGGACGGCACCTGGGAGCCTGGAGCGGGTGCCCACGAACCCTCCGGCGTATGGGGCGTGGAACGGTCGGAAGGTTGCCATGGGAACTGGAGAGAGCCTCCTCGGCCCCGAGGGCTGCGGGGTCCTTGGGAAGCGATGCCTCACCTATAACCGGGTGACCGGGAAGTGGCGGGGGCGGCCGAGAGGCAGTCGGAGGGGGTCGTTGTACCTGAGACGGCCGGGACAACACAACCCGGCCCGAGGGAAGGGCCCCTACTTCACCGATGCGCGGGCGAGCAGGGAGGGGATCTGGTGAGTGCCCGATGAGGGCTAGGTCCACCGGGAAGGCCGAAGGGCTGGACGCGTCCCGAGCCTTGCAGGCCGTGCTGTACCGCAGCGCCAAGCAGGACCCGAACCGCAGGTTCCATGCCCTCTACGACAAGGTCGCCCGCAGCGACATCCTGCAGAGGGCCTGGGGCGAGGTTCGCGCCAACCGAGGAGCTCCCGGCGTCGACGGGATGAGCATCGAAGACGTCGAGGGGTCCGGAGTGCGGGCCTTCCTCGAGGACATCGCCACCGCGCTGGGGGAGCGGACCTACCGGCCCGCACCCTTGCGGCGGGTGGACATCCCCAAGGCCGGGCAGCCGGGAAGGTTCCGGCCGCTCGGCATCCCCACCGTTCGCGACCGGGTGGTCATGACCGCGGCGAAGATCGTCCTGGAGCCCATCTGGGAGGCGGACTTCCTCCCGTATAGCTTCGGGTTTCGCCCCGGCCGCTCGGCCCACCAGGCCCTGGAGGCCGTCCGGGTCGAGGCCAACCGGGGTGCGGACTGGGTGCTCGACGCCGACCTGTCGGACTGCTTCGGACAGATCTCGCACGGCGCCCTGATCGGGTTGGTTGCCGAACGGGTGTCGGACCGGGACCTGCTGAAGCTGATCCGGTCGTGGCTGAGGGCAGGGGTCCTCAAGGACGGGGTGCTCACCGACACCGAGTCGGGGACCCCGCAGGGCTCGCCGATCTCCCCGCTGCTCTGCAACATCGCTCTTCACGTCCTGGACCGGACCTGGAGCGGGCAGAGCGGCTTCCTCGGGGCGCTGGTGAGGTTCGCCGATGACTTCGTCGTCCTCTGTACCCGAAGGGTCCGGGCCGAAGAGGCCCGGCGCCGGGTGGGGGCGATCCTTGATCCTCTGGGGCTTCAGCTGAACCCGGACAAGACCAGGATCGTCTGCCTCACCGGGGGCAAGGAGGGCCTGGACTTCCTGGGCTTTCACCTCCGGAAGGTGCAGTCTTGGAAGTGGCGAGGGCGCTGGTACCTGCAGCGCTGGCCATCCCGACGGGCCATGGCGGCCGTCCGGGAGCGGGTCAGGGCGGCCACGGACCGGCGCTTCGTGGGGCTTTCGGTGGAGACGGTGGCGGCAGGCGTCGGCCGGGTGCTGCGGCGGTGGAGTCAGTACTACCGCTACGGCAACTCGGCCCGCCAGTTCGCCGCCATCGACCGCTACGCCCACGAACGGCTGGCCATCTTCGCCAGCACCAAGCGCGGGCGCACGGGGCGGGGCTGGGGCCGCCGCTACACCTGGGCGTGGTTCCAGGGCCTCGGGGTCTACCGCCTCAGCGGAACGGTGCGTTACGGGACTGCGCATGCCCGGCGGTGAACGGTGTCGGGAAGCGGTGTGCGGGAGAACCGCATGCACCGTTTGACAGGGGGCCGCTGGCGAAGCAGCTGCCAGGGTGAGCCGGATGCTACGCACCCGACGGGAAACCCGAGGGACTGAGCCCGGCCACCTACCGCGTGCTGACCAGCCAGCGGCCTACCTCACAAACGCGCGGCGGAGGTTTCGAGCTGTGATGTCCGGATACATGCCTGACAGATCGTTCCGGACACATCGCTGACAGGTGTTCCGGACACATCCCTGACACCACCCACACTGGACCCGCCTTCCCCGTGACGCGGGAGGTGGGCATGAGCCTGAGGGTGGTGAGCATGGCTGAGCTGAGGTTGGAGGTCGTTCTCGAGCCGGGGCGCACCGGCGACTCCGTGGCCGAGGTATGCCGGCGGCGAGGGATCTCCCGAGAGACCTTCTACCAGTACAAGCGCCGTTACCAGGCCGAGGGCGCCCACGGCCTCGAGCCAAGAGCCAAGCGGCCCGTCCGGTCTCCTCGGCAGATCGACGTCGACCTCGAGGTGGAGATCTGTCGACTCCGAAGAGACCATCCCCGGTGGGGTGCGCGCCGGATCAGGGCCGAGCTCCGAAGGTCAGGGATCGACCCGCCGGCCATCTCCACCATCCACCAGGCCCTCCGGCGCAACCACCTGGTGGCCGACCAGCCGAGGAAGCGCCCCAAGGCCACCAAGAGGTTCGAACGGGACGTCCCCAACGACCTGTGGCAGATCGACGCGACGAAGACCCATCTGGCCGACGGGGCAGAGGCGTGGATCGTGGACGCCCTGGACGACCACGCCCGGTACCTGTTGGCCGCCCGGGCCTGCCCCGGCCCGACCGGAGAAGCGGCGTGGGCCTGCTTCTCCAAGGCCTCCGCCCGCTACGGCCTTCCCCGCCAGCTCCTGTCGGACAATGGGCTGTGCTTCACCGGGCGCCTGCACCGGGTGGTGGTGGACGGGGTCCGGTCCCTGGGGGTGGTCCTCATCAACGCCCGGCCCGATCATCCCGAGACCCTGGGCAAGCTGGAGCGGTTCCACAAGACCCTGAAGGAGTGGCTCGCCGACCAGGGCCCGGCCAGGGATCTCGCCCACCTCCAGGAGTTCCTGGACACGTTCCAGGTCCATTACAACGAGGAGCGGCCCCACCAGGGCATCGCAGACCTCACCCCCGCCGAGCGGTACCGGCCGGGCCCCGGGGCGATCCTTTCGACGGAGGAGCTCGAGGAGCCGCACTACCCGCCGGGGGCGATCCTGCGCGAGGTGTGGGGGCACGGGGTGGTGACGTACGACAAGCGGACCGTCGGCCTCGGCATGCGATGGACCGGCCTCACCGTCCGCATCGTTCCCGCCGGCGAGCTCATCCACGTCTACTACGGCAAGATCCTGGTGCGGTCGCTGGCTTTCGACCCTAACCGACGACACCAGCCACAGGGCAGGACCCGGAAGGAGGTGGCCACCAGGAGTTAGCGTGTGTCAGAGAACTCCCCGGTACACGGTGTCAGGGATCTCTCCGGAACGCACAGGGTCGTGTTGGGCCCGGGCGACGGTTCGGGTCGCGGGGGTTGCTAGCTCATGACTGGTCTTGCGGACGTGTTGGCTTGGCCGCCACCGAAGGGCGGTTCACGCCGGTTTCATAGGCGAAGATCACGGCCTGGACCCGGTCGCGAAGGTGGAGCTTCATCAGGATCCGCTTCACGTGGGTTCTGATCGTCGATTCCCCGACGCCGAGCGCTGCGGCGATCTCGCGGTTCGATAAGCCCCGAGCGATGAGCTCGAGCACCTCCCGCTCGCGCGGCGTAAGCGCATCGAGCTTAGCCTGATCGGCAAGCTCGGGAGTCGGCTGCTGGGCCATGCGATCGATCACGCGCCGGGTGACCGACGGCGAAAGCAGCGAGTCGCCGACGGCGATCGTGTGAACCGCCGTGATCAGCTCCTCGGGCCGTGCCCGCTTGAGCAGGAAGCCCGAGGCGCCGGCGCGTAGGGCGCCGAAGACGTAGTCGTCCTGCTCGAAGGTCGTGAGGATCAGGACCCTCGCCCTCGGAGCCGCCGCCGACAGCTCACGGGTGGCGCCGATCCCGTCGAGGTCGGGCATGCGGACGTCCATCAGGACGACATCCGGCGCGAGGCGGCGCGCCTGGTCGACGGCTTCCCGTCCGGTCGACGCCTCGCCGATGATCTCGATCTCGGGGTCGGTGGTCAGGAGCTCGACGAGTCCGGCGCGCATCAGATCGTCGTCGTCGGCGATCAGAACGCGCGTCAAGCGCGGTGACCCCCGTAGGGAATCCAGGCGCGGACGCGAAACACCCCGTCGGAGCGCTCGGCGTCCAGAGTGCCGCCGAGGAGGGTGGCGCGCTCACGCATGCCGATCAGCCCGTGACCTGCGCCGGACCGCGGCGAGCCGGGCTCAGGCACGGGGTTGGTCACGACGAGCTCGACCGCCGCGTCGCCGAACGCGAGCTCGATCCGGGCGCCGCCCCCTCCGTGGCGGGCCGCGTTGGTGAGCGCCTCCTGGAGGATCCGGTAGGCAGCCTGATCGGCGGCGCTGCCCAGCGGGCGGGGTACGCCCGACGCGTTCATCGTGACCTGGAGTCCCGCCGCCGTTTGGTTCGTGATCAGGGTGTCGAGGGACGCAAGCCCCAGCGGCGCCTCGACGCTTCCAGTCGCGGGGCCGCCCTCGCGCAGTGTTCCGACGATCTGCTCGATCTCCCCAACCGTCTGCCGTGCCAGCTCCTCGATCGCCTCCAAGGCGGAGAGCGAGCGATCTGGGTCTTGGGCGTGCCGCAGCCGGGCCGCGCCGGCGCGGACGGCGATGAGGCTGATCGCGTGGCCTGCGGAGTCGTGGAGATCGCGGGCGATCCGGGCCCGCTCCTCGGCGGCAGCGAGCAGGCGCTCGCGCTCCGCCTCCCGCTCCGAGCGCAGCGCGCGCTCTCTGAGCTCGGAGATGTGCTCGCGTCGCAGGCGTGTTCGCTCGCCGGCGAACCAGGCGACGGCCCAGGCGAGACCGGTGTGGAGGAGCTCGCTTCCGGGGAAGGCCCCCTGCGCTGCGGCGGTCGCGCCGAGGTACGCCACGAGCATCCCGGCCACGGCGAAGCTGGTTTGGCGCGTCCACGGTGCCTCCTCATCGCGGCTCGCGGCCAGCAGGTAGAGCGCCGCGGTGGGGCCGAGCAGCAGGTCGACCCGATAGCCGAGGCCGGCCAGCAGCACGCTCGCCGCCGCGGTCACCGCGAACACGCCTAGCGGGGAGCGCCGCCAGGCGATGAGCGGCACCGTCGAGCAGGCCGCCAGCACGAAGCCGATCAGATCCAGATCCCCCGAGCCAGGGACGGAAGGGCCGATGCCTCCGTGTCGGAGCACCGCCAGCGAGCCGGCGAGCGCGGCGACGGCGATGGGGACGTCGAGGAGCGTTCCCGACTTCGGCCGGGCCGCGAAGAGCCTATGGGCTGTGGCCGTCGACGACATGAACGCACCAAGGGTACCTCCGCCGGCGACGCCGGGAATCCCCCTGACGGATGATCCGCCTCCACTCGATGGGGAGGGAGAAGTTCCCCCCAAAGGGTGTTTCCCCTCCGCCGCGGCCCCCGTAGCGTGGCGGCCATGGATCACGATGAGGACCGATGCTGATCGCGGAGGCCCGCGTCGAGACCCGCCGCTCCAGCCGGTACCTCGTCCAGCTCTGCAAACACGTGCACCACATCGCGCAGGCGCAACCCGAGACGAGGGCGCGGGTGGAATGGTCCGATGACCGCGGGGTGGTCAGCTTCGTGTGGGGCAGGTGCACGCTACGCGCCGATCCCGATGCGCTCTTGCTGCGTGCGGAGGCATCGGATGAGGAACACCTGCAGCGGTCGAGCACCGCGTCGCCGAGCTCCTCGAGCGGGCCGGAAGGCGGGACAACCTGTCGGTGACCTGGAGGCCAGCCCAGGCCGAGGGTGGACAGCCGCCCAGGCAGCCGTCAGGCGCCACACGAGTGGACAAGAGAGGAGACGCACGGGGCCGTCATGAGTGGAAGCACTGACAACCACGCGCGACAGAGGAGGACACGAACATGACCGATCCATCCCGCTACCCGGACTCGAAGCCCGAGGCCACGCGACGCTGGGTGAGGGTGGTCGTGATCATCGGGATAGTAGTGGTCCTGTTGGTCGTGGTCATGCTCGCCATCGGTGGCGGTGGCCACGGTCCCAGTCGGCATTTCTAGTCCCGGAGCAGAAGCGGAGGTATCACACCGTGGGAAACGCGATACAGGTCAGCGACGTCGTCAAGACGTATCCCCTGAGCGCCGGCGAGGTCGTCGCGGTCGATCACCTCAGCCTCGATATAGGGGACGGGGAGTTCGTCGCGGTGGTGGGGAGGTCGGGGAGCGGTAAGACCACGTTGTTGAACCTGCTCGCCGGCATCGATCGGGCGACCTCGGGCACGCTTATCGTCGCGGGCGCCGACCTGGGCTCGTTGTCGGAGTCCGGGCTGGCCGCCTGGCGGGGAGAGAACGTCGGGCTGGTGTTCCAGTTCTTCCAGCTGTTGCCGACGCTCACCGTGATCGAGAACGTGATGCTGCCGATGGACTTCGCCAAGAAGATCCCTGTCGGCGAACGCCGTGACCGGGCTCGGCACCTCCTGGACCGAGTCGGCATCGGCGACCAGGCCGACAAGCTGCCCGCCACGCTCTCGGGCGGTCAGCAGCAACGTGCGGCGATCGCCCGGGCCCTGGCCAACGATCCGCCGATCCTGCTGGCCGACGAGCCTACCGGCAACCTCGACTCGACCACCGCCGACGCCGTCCTGAAGCTGTTTGCCGACCTGAACGCCGACGGGCAGACCATCGTGGTGGTCACCCACGAACGTGACATCCGATCGGTCGCCGGTCGTGAGGTGACCCTCGTGGATGGCCGCATCGTCTCGGACGAGGGCCAACGCGCGGGGGTGTCTATGTGACCAAGCTGCTGAGTGTCAAGCTGCGCCGGGACCTGCGAGCGTCCTGGTCCCGGTTCGCGCTGATGGCGATCGCATTCGCGGTCAGTCTGACGGTGTTCGGCGGGGTGCTCATTGCCTGGGCCACCCTGGGCAGAGAGACCGGCGCCGCATACATGAGCACCGAGCCGGCCTCCGCGACGATCGTTCTCGACCAGGCCATCGACGCCGAGCAAATGGCGGCGATCGCGGCCGAGGTGCGTAAACGGCCGGGCGTCATCGAGGCGACCGGGCGCACACAGTTCGACAGCGAGGTTGAGGTCAACGGCCGGTTGCGGGATAACCCGTTGCAGGTGTTTGTGGCGCCACCGGACGACCCGATGCGGATGGCCAAGTTCTTCGTGGAGCAGGGCAGTTGGCCACCGCCCCCAGGGGAAGTCTTCATCGGAAGAGACTCGCTCACGCTGTTGGACGTGGCGGTCGGCGATGCTTTGATGGTCAAGACACCGAGTGGCGAACCCGCGCGGCTGCGGGTGGCAGGCACCGTGTATGACCCCAGTCTGGCACCCGCACCCCAGGAGCAGAGGGGTCACGGGTATCTGTCAGCGGCGTCTCTGGTCGCGTCAGGGGACGAGGCCTCGTTGGACCAGCTGAAGATCCAGGTCGCCGATCCCGGGGAGGTGTCGCCGAGCAGGGACCGAGATGTGGTCGTGGCTGTTGCCGGCGACGTCGGGAACTGGCTGGAGACCGAATACGGCCTGGCGATCAGCGAGATCCAGGTTCCGGAGCCCTACGCGCACCCCCACCAAGGGCAAGCCGATGCCTTGCTCCTGTCGCTGCTCGCCGGCGGGGCCGCCGCCCTGTTGCTCAGCTCGATCCTGGTGGCGAACATGCTCAACACCCTGTTCACCCAGCAGATACCGCAGATCGGCATCATGAAGGCGATCGGTGCCCGATCCGGCCGCATCGGGCGCCTGTACCTGGCGATGACGCTGCTGGTGGCGGTGGCGGCCACGCTGCTCGCCCTGGCCCCCGCCAGCCTGATCGGCCGCGGCCTCGTGGACCTGGCCCTGGGGTTCCTGGGGATCGAGCCCGCCAGCCTCGCGCCCGCATGGTGGACCTACGTGGTGATCGTGGCCGTCGGGCTCGGCCTGCCACCGTTGATGGCCCTGGTTCCGCTGGTCAAGGCGAGCCGCACCACCGTACGGGCGGCGATCGACCACCATGGTGCGGGCTCGAAGCCGAGCGCGGCGAGCGGCGTCCTGGCCCGGCTGAGCCGCGTCCGCCGTCTCGACCGCGGTCTTCTCATGGCGCTGCGCAACACCGTCCGCCGTCCCGCCCGGTTCCTCCTCGCCGTGGGCCTGCTTGCCAGCGCGGGCACCGTGTTCGTCGCCGGCATGTCCCTTAGCTCCGGTACCGAGGCGATAGCGGAGGAGCAGAAGGAGCTGCGCAACTGGGATGTCGAGGTGGAGCTGACCAGTCCGGCCTCGATCGATCAGGTCGCCGCCGTGGTGGAACGGGTGCCGGACGTCAGTCGGGTCGAGGGCTTTCACATCGCGCAGACCGGCCTCTCCGGGCGGGGAGAGATCCCCGTCACGCGCACATATCCCGACCAGGGGCACGGCCGCGTCTCGGTGACCGCAGTTCCCGCGGACGCCACCATGTTCACACCTCCGAAGCTGCTGGAGGGCCGGTGGCTGAACCAAGGTGAAACCGGGGCCGTGGTGCTCAACCAGATCGCCCGCAACAACACCCTCCCCGGGGTCGGGGCCGGTGACACCGTGCAGCTGTCCGTCGGCGGAACAGCCACCACCTGGCGCGTCGTCGGCATCGTCGAGGAACGGGGGGGCAGCAGCGGCGGCGTGTACGCCACCGCCGAGGGTTTCGCCGACGCCGTGGGGCAGCCACAGCGGGTGAACCAGCTGCGCATCGCCACCGATCGCCACGACGAGCGGACCCGTCGAGCGGTAGCGGGTGATGTTGAGGATTCACTCACCGACGCTGGGCTCGAGGTGCAGTCCGCGGCTTCGGTCAGCCGGAGCGAGGCCGTCACCGCGGGCCACCTCGGACCCATCGTCGCCATCGTGCTGGCCATCGCGATCGCCATGGGCGTGGTCGGCGGCATCGGCCTGGCCTCGACGATGAGCGCCAACATCCTCGACAGGACCCGGGAGTTCGGTGTCATGCACGCCATCGGAGCACGCCCCAAGTCCGTTCGCCGCATCGTCGTCGCCGAAGGCGTGTTCCTCGCCCTCACCAGCTGCCTGGTGGCGGTCCTCCCGGCGCTGGCACTCACGGCGGTACTGGGCTCCGGACTCGGCAACCTGTTCATGGACGCGCCGCTGCCCTTCCGGGTCTCCCTGCTCGCCGTCGGCATCTGGCTCGCGCTCGCCATCCTCGGCGGAGCGCTCGCCACTGACGCGGCGGCGACCCGGGCCTCTCGCATCACCGTCCGCGAAGCCCTCGCCTACCTATGACGATGGGTCGATCTCGAAAGCTCGTGATCCTGATCGGAGCGGCCGCCGCAGCCACCGCAGCCGTCGCCATCCTGCGGCACGGCCGGGGTGCAGCCAAGGGGCGCAGGGTGCCGGGAGGGATCCTCGTGGGCGACGCCGGCGTCTACGACGCGATGAGCGGGCTGCTTCTCGGTTCACTCTTCGATCGCCTCGCCGCCGACGTGGCGGCGGTGGCCCCCGACGCAGCAGAGGTGCTCGAGGTGGGGTGCGGGCCCGGCCGCCTGTCGCTCCGGCTCGCTCGACGGCACGGCCTGGACGTGACCGGTGTCGACCTCGACCCGGCCATGATCGAGCGCGCCCGGACCAACGCCCGTCGTCCGGGGGACCGCGACGTACGCCGGCCGTCGTTCCTCGTCGGCGACGTGGCCTCGTTGGCGTTCCCCGACGGATCGTTCGACCTGGTCGTCAGCACGTTGTCGATGCACCACTGGGCCGACCCGACGGCCGGACTGGCCGAGATCGGCCGGGTGCTGCGTCCAGGCGGCCGGGCGCTCGTCTGGGACCTCCGGCCCGGCGTCCGGCCCCATCCCTTCGGACCACGCCACGCGCACATGCCCGATCCGGTCGAACACACGCATGGCTCTGCGCTCAGGGTTGTGAACGCGACGCCCTGGCGGTGGCCCTGGAGGTTCAACCTCACCCAGCGGATCGAGCTGGTCCGAGCCGATGGATCACCAAGGGTCGCGGATCGACTGTAGGAAGCCTGAGAAGGGCCACGGCCCATCCTTTCTCACCTTTCTCTCACGGTTCTCTTAGTGTCGGCTCACGCGGGCGCGGTTGAATCTGGGTCGCGGGGACAGCGAGGAGAGGCGTTGAGGTGCCGGCGCGGATAGTGGTGGTCGATGACGACGAGGCGCTCCGCAACGCGGTCCAGCGTGCTCTGCGTCTCGAGGGCTACGACGTCGAGCTCGCCGGTGACGGGGAGGAAGGTCTGGCTCGTCTCGCCGGGCTGAGCGCGGACGTGGTGGTGCTTGACGTGCTCATGCCCGTTCTGGACGGGATCACCGTCTGCCGTCGGCTGCGTGAGAGCGGGGACCGGACCCCGATCCTCATGCTGACGGCGCGCGACGCGGTCTCCGACCGGGTGGTCGGGTTGGACGCGGGAGCCGACGACTACCTGACCAAGCCGTTCGCCCTCGAGGAGCTGCTGGCCCGGGTCCGGGCGCTGCTCCGGCGGAGCTATCCCGAACAAGAGGGGTCCCTGCGCGTCGGCGATCTCGAGCTCAACCCTCGGACTCGGGAGGTGACCCGGGGCGACCGCACCATGGAGCTGACTCGTACCGAGTTCGCCTTGCTGGAGCTGCTGATGCGAAACGCCGGGGTGGTCCTGACCCGTGACACGATCCGGGAGCGGGTGTGGGGCTTCGACGACTCCTACGGGTCGAACACGCTGGACGTGTACGTCGGGTACCTGCGTCGCAAGACGGAGGCGGGAGGTGAAGCGCGGATGATCCACACGGTCCGAGGGGTCGGGTTCGTGCTGCGCGGCGGATGACCCTGCGCGCTCGCGTGACGCTCGCCGCCGGCGTTGCCGTGCTGCTCGCGGTGGTGGCGGTGTCGATCGTCGTGTACCTCGTCGTGCGGGGCAACCTCTATGAACAGATCGACGATTCCCTCAGCCACCGCCCGCTGGCGGAGCAACGCCTGGTAGCGCACGACACCTCCGCTGTGCCGAGGCATCTGCCGCTGGTGGAGGACGTCTTCATGCAGGTGGTCGACCGCGACGGCGGGGCCGTCACCATTTTCGACAACCGGCCTCTGCCCATCACGGCCGACGTTCTCGCGGTGGCCCGAGGAGAACGTGAGGAGACCTTCTTCGATGCCGACGTCGACGGCACATCCGTACGGGTCTACGTCACATCGGCAGGACAGGGGACGGCATTGCAGGTTGGCCGGTCGCTGACCGAGGTCGAGCAGGCCCTCCGCCAGCTGGTGTTGACCCTCGCGGCCATCTCCCTTGCCGCCGTCGGCCTGGCGGCGGTGATCGGCCGTCTCGTCGCCGTGGCTGCCGCCGCCCCGGTACACCGGGTGGCCGAGGCCGCCGACACGGTTGCTCAGACGGGGGAGCTGTCTCATCACATCGCCGTTCCGAGCGGCGATGACCTCGGGCGGCTCGCCGCTAACTTCAACAGGATGCTCGACGCGCTGAGCGACTCGCTGGCCCAGCAACGCCAGCTCGTGGCCGACGCGTCGCACGAGTTGCGCACACCGCTGGCCACCGTGCGAACCAACGTGGAAGTGCTCGCCCGCTCCGATGAGCTGCCACCCGAGGACCGAGCGACGCTCATCAGAGAGACCGTCGCGCAGATTGGCGAGCTGACGAGGCTCGTCGGAGACCTCGTGGAGCTTGCTCGCGGCGACGGCCAGCAGGAGCCGTTCATCCTCGTCGACCTCTACGACCTCGCACGGCGCGCCGTCGACGTCGCCGGGCGCAACTATCCGTCGATCGCGTTCCGAGTCACCGGCGTCACGAGTCCTGTCCGAGGCGCTCCTGCGCGGGTCTCCAGGGCGGTGTCGAACCTGATCGACAACGCCGCCAAGTGGAGCCCGCCGGGGGCCGAGGTCGAGATTGCGGTTCGCGGGGGCACCGTGACCGTGAGGGACTATGGGCCCGGCCTGGATCCCGCCGACCTTCCGCACGTGTTCGACCGGTTCTACCGCTCGCCTCGAGCGCGTACGATGCCCGGCTCCGGACTCGGCCTGGCGATCGTGAAGCAGGTAGCAGAGAGCCACGGCGGCACCGTCACCGTGGCGAACGCCACCGGTGGCGGTGCTCTGTTCGTGCTGCGGTTCCCCAATGGCGACGGCGACGGGGGAGCCACCGGGCTGGAAGTTCCCAACGGATTCTCATCCGGTTCTTAAGGTCGCCTCACGGTTGGCTCAAGCTGACGGTCCATCCTCCCGACCATGCCTATCAGCGCGACGCCCGAGATCACGCGGCGGCGACCCTTATCTGCGGTTGTGGTCGTCGCCGCCCTCCTGGTCCTGAGCGCCTGCGGCGCGCCAGAGGCCGACGGGGTCGCCTCGGCCGGAGGCGACGAGAACCCGGCCAACCCCCCGGCGGCCGAGCAGGCGGCCCCGCTGGACGAGGACGCCCAGGCCCTCGTCTACGCCGAGTGCATGCGTGACAACGGGGTCGAGATGCCCGACCCGGGTCCCGGCCGACGGGGTCTGGTCGACGCCTTGCAAGCGGTTGCCGGGAGCTACGACCGGGCCACCATGCGGCAGGCCCTCTCCGCGTGCGAGGACCTCATGCCCCAGTACGCGTCGGAGGAGCAGCACGGCGACGACGTCATGCTGGCTCTCGCCGAGTGCCTGCGCGAGCAGGGTCTCGACGTGTCCGACACCCCCTTCGAGGATGCGCATTCGGGCGCCATCGATGTGAACGAGTTCAGCGCGGCGATGGAGGTATGCCGCGACGTGCTGACAGGAGGTGGCCCGTGACCATGTTCGAGGAGCGCGACGGGACCGCCGCACCTACGCTGCAAGAGGCTCGGTCGAGCTCCGGCACCCGGGCACCACTGCGTTCCGGCGCGATCCGACGATCGTTGGGGGTGGCCGTCGTCACCCTGCTCGCACTGAGCGCCTGCCGAGGCCAGGCCGAGGGCGACGGGGTGGCCTCCGCCGGGGGTGACGCGAACCCCGCCGCGGAGGACACCGAGCAAGAAACGATGGACGAGGAGGTCCGGGCCCTCGCCTTCGCCGAATGCATGCGCGCCAACGGCGTCGACATGCCCGACCCGGCGCCCGGCCAGGGGGGCCTGAGCGAGGCCTTCCACGGGATCCAAGAGAACTACGACCAGGCGACCATCGACGAGGCCCTGGCCGCCTGCCAGGACCTCTTGCCCCAGCGTGCCCACGAGGGCGGGCACGACGCGGCCAGGGACGAGGTCGAGCTGGCTCTCGCCGAGTGCCTGCGCGAGCAGGGCCTCGAGGTTCCCGACAACCTGTTCGAGGGTAGGGGGCTGCACGACGTCGATGACGACGAGCTCCGCGCCGCGATGGAGGAGTGCCGCGACGTGGTCGCGGGAGGAGGCGACCACGGATGACCGAGACCCTGCAGCCGATCTCTCACGCCGAGCTGGAGTCGGAGGCGCCCCGTCCGCGGCGCGGCCTGATCTGGCTCGTCCTCGGCGGGGCGGTCGTCGCCGCGGCCGGCGTCGGCGCCTGGCTGTGGGTGACCAACGCCTCGATCGATCCGGCACCGGCCGCGG
The DNA here is from genome assembly GCA_050692915.1 of Actinomycetota bacterium. Lineage (GTDB taxonomy): Bacteria > Actinomycetota > UBA4738 > UBA4738 > CALAEC01 > CALAEC01. Next base: position 35,773 of record JBOGVU010000018.1, read on the forward strand.
CCGGCCCGGTCGCCACCGCCGAGGTCACCCGGGCCACGCTCACGGCGACCGAGACGTGGGACGGGACCCTCGGCCACGGGTCGCCGTTCACGGTCGCCGCCCAGGCCGGTGGGTCTCCTTCGGAATCGGAATCTTCCTCCCCCTCGTCAACCGTGACCCGATTGCTGGACCAGGGCGCGAGGGTCGAGCGGGGCGAGGAGCTCTTCCGGGTGGACGAGCAGCCGGTGACCCTCTTGATAGGCAAGATCCCCATATACCGCGACCTCGTACCCGGCGACTCGGGGCCCGACGTCCGACAGCTCGAGGTGAACCTGGAGAAGCTCGGCTACGGAGGGTTCACCGCGGACGCTGTGTACTCGTCCTCCACGGCCGAGGCGGTTCGCGACTGGCAGGAGGACGTCGGCGCGCAGGTGACCGGCGTCGTGTCCCGGGCGAGCGTCGTCTTCATGCCCGAGCGCGGACGGGTGGACAGCGTGCACGTCGACGTGGGAGATTCCGTCTCCCCGGGAACGCCCGTCCTAGACATCACCGGCACCGAGCAGGTGGTGAGCCTGGAGGTCGATGTCGACGACCGGGACCTGGTCGAGGTCGACACCGACGTCACCGTGGCGCTCCCGGACGGCACCGAGATCGCCGGGACCGTGACATCGCTCAACGTGATCGAGCCCGAGCCGCCGGCCGGGGTGGCTGAAGGCGCGGCCGCCGCTCCGGAGGACCCCGTCGCCGAGGTCGAGGTTACGCTCGCCGATCCTGCCCCCAAGGAGTTCATCGACGGTCCGGTCGACGTGATCGTGGGCATTGATGAGCGCGCCGACGTGCTCAGCGTTCCGGTCAACGCCCTGCTCGCGCTGGCCGAGGGCGGTTACGGGCTGGAGGTCGTGAGTGACGACGGTACCACCGAGATCGTCGCCGTCGACACCGGGCTGTTCACCGGCGGCCGGGTCGAGGTGAGCGGCGCCGGCATCATCGAGGGCACGGTCGTGGGAGCCGCGGGCCGGTGAGCTCGGACTCTTCTGCCGGCGTATCGGCGTCGGCCGGGGAGCGCGCGGTGGCCGAGCTGAGCGGCGTGATCCGCACCTATCCCGGACACCCCCCGGTCCGGGCCCTGCGCGCGGTCGACCTGCGCATCGAGCGAGGCGACCTGCTCGGCATCGTCGGTCCATCCGGCTCGGGCAAGACCACCCTGCTGAACATCCTGGGCACCCTCGACCGCGCCGATGCCGGCACGGTCCGCATCGACGGGCACGACGTCAGCACGCTGACCGACCGGCAGCTGTCGGCGCTGCGGGCGCACCGGATCGGCTTCGTGTTCCAGCAGTTCTTCCTGGCCCCCGGCGTCAGCGCGCTGGACAACGTGGCAGATGGGCTGCTGTACACAGGGCTGGCGCTGGCAGAGCGGCGACGCCGGGCCAGGAAGACCCTCGCCCGAGTAGGACTCGCCGACCGCACCCACCACCGGCCGAACGAACTCTCCGGCGGCCAGAACCAGCGCGTCGCGGTAGCCCGAGCGCTGGTCGGGAGACCCTCTCTGCTGCTGGCCGACGAGCCGACCGGAGCCCTGGACAGCGGATCCGGCGCGGCCGTGCTCGAGCTGCTGAACGAGCTGCACGAGGACGGCACCACCATCGTGGTAATCACCCACGACCACGACGTGGCCCGCCTGCTGGCCCGTCAGGTGTACCTCCGGGACGGGGAGATCGCATCCGACGATGCTGTCCCGAGGACCCCGGAGGGACGATGATGCTCCCGTCGAGGCTCAGGCCGCGGGACGCGCTCCGGGTCGCGGGCGTCGGGTTGAAGGCACGGCCGCTGCGGGCGGTGCTGTCCGCGCTCGGCGTCGCCATCGGCATCGCCGCCATGGTCGCGGTGGTGGGGATCTCCGCCAGCAGCCGGGCCGAGATCGACCGGCAGCTGCGGGCACTGGGCACCAACCTGCTGACGGTCGAACCGGGAGAGGAGCTGCTAAGCGGCGAGCCAGCGAACCTGCCGCCCGAAAGCGTGGACATGGTGGCGCGGATCGGCCCGGTCACCTCCGTCAGCGCCATCGGCACGGTGGACGAGGCCTTCGTCTACCGCAGCGACCACATCGACGAGCTGCGCACCAACGGCATCACCACGATGGCCGCCCGCCCGGACCTGCTGGATGCCGTCAGCGGCGAGGTCGCCTCCGGCCGGTGGCTCGACGACGCCCTGGCCTCCTACCCCACGGTGGTGCTGGGGTCCACGACGGCCGAGCGGCTGGGCATCTCACAGACCGACGGCAGCGTCGCCGTCTGGCTCGGTGACGAATGGTTCACCGTCGTGGGCATCCTGGCTCCAGCACCTCTGGCGCCTGAGCTGGACGCCGCAGCGCTGGTGGGCTGGCCAATCGCGGAGGAGCTGCTCGGATACGACGGCGCGCCGACCAGGCTGTATGAACGCTCACCGGAGGCGCAGGTCGAGGATGTCCGCGCTGTCCTGCCGGCGACGGTCAACCCGGAGAACCCGGAGGAGGTCACCGTCAGCCGGCCCTCGGACGCCCTGGCCGCGCAGGCGGCCGCCGACGAGACGCTCATCACACTGTTGCTCGCACTCGGTGGAGTCGCCCTGCTCGTGGGCGGTATCGGGGTGGCCAACACCATGGTCATCGCGGTCCTTGAGCGACGCTCCGATATCGGCCTGCGCCGGGCCCTGGGCGCCACCAGGCGGCACATCCGCGTTCAGTTCCTAGGGGAGTCGGTCCTGCTGGCCGGCTTCGGCGGGATCGGCGGGGCCGCGCTCGGGGGCACGGTCACGGCTTTCTTCGCGGCGAGCCGCGACTGGCCGTTCGCCCTGCCGGTCTGGGTTCTGGGGATGGCGGCTAGCGCCACGGTCGTTGTCGGGGCCATCGCCGGCGCCTACCCCGCTGCACGCGCGGCCCGGATGTCACCGACAGCCGCCCTAGCCACGGTGTGAGCGGATCACTCGACCAAGAGGAGGACAGGCACATGACTGACCCGACCCGCAACCCCGACACCCGAGACGACATGAGCGCCGGGCCCGGCGGCGGAGCGAAGCCCGGCATGCCACGCTGGTTGAAGGTCTCTCTGATCGTCGCCGCCGTCGTGGTCCTGCTGGCGATCGTCTTGGCGCTCACCGGGGTCCTCGGTCAACACGGACCTGAGCAATTCGGACCTGGGCAACATGGAGCATAGACACGACGCGGCCACCGATCGGGCGGTCAGGCCGTCGAAATGATGCAGTCGCTTCGTGAGGTGATGCACTCGCTTCGCGCCTCGCCCGGGTTCGCCCTCGCCGTGCTGATCACCCTTGGACTGGCTGGGTTGATCGGTCTGATGACCTTGCTGATGTCTGTCCTGGGCGGTTTCCTCGGCATGGCGCACTTCACGGAGCCATCCCACCGCATCCACGACCTCACCTACGGGTTCCTGTTCACGACGGCCGTAGTGGGTTTGCTCGCCCAGCTCCTGCGGCCGTCGAAGAACGTCGCCGGTATGTTGATGGCACTGATCCCTTGGATCGGACTGC
>JBOGVU010000019.1:0-33859 GCA_050692915.1 Actinomycetota bacterium
GCCTGGACCAGCAGCAGCCCGAACGCGGTCCACGCCAGGGCCCGGTGCGCCGGGCGGGACAGCCTCCGGCCGGCCATGGCGGCCACGGCCGCCCCCAGGACCACCACGACCGCCGCGGCGACCCTGTGCGCGAACGCGGCGACCGTCCCCTCCTCCCCGAACCGGGGGACGATCCGGCCGTCCATCAGGGGCCAGTCGAGGAAGACCAGGCTGGCACCCTCGCCCCGGACGTACGCGCCCAGCAGCAGCAGGAGGGCCGTGACGCCGAGCGTCCACCACAGGAGCCTGCGGACCGGTCCCGAGGCTGGGTCCGGATCGCCCGGCCGCGCGCGTGGGACGCGGGACGCGGTGGCGGTCGCCACGACCAGGGAGACCAGGGCCATGGCGACCAGGAAGTGCACCGTGACGATGAGAGGCTTGGCGGGGTCGTCGGCGAGGATCCGGATGCGGCCGATGCCGGCCTGGACGATCACCACCACCACGGCGAGCGCGGCCGGCCACAGGATGCCCCGGTCCCGGCGGGCCCGGCGCCACGCGACCCACGCCGTGGCCAGGATCAGCACGCCCGCGACGGCCGCAGCCAGCCGGTGCGAGTACTCGACGAGCGCGTGGAACTCCAGCGGAGGGATCCACCGTCCGAAGCATCGGGGCCAGTCGGGACAGGCATCGCCGGAGCCCGTGGCCCGGACCGCGCCGCCGATGGCCACGAGGGCCAGGGTCGAGATGACGGCGGCGGCCGCCAGCCTGCGCAGGAGGGCCACGAGCCGGAGTGTATCCCGGCGCGAACCGACCGGTTCGGCGAGGATAGGGTGATGCTCCGCATGCGGATCACCGCGACGATGCTCGCACTGCTCCTGGCCGCATGCTCGGACGCCTCGGGCGAGGCCGACGGGCTCGATGCCCGGCTGGCGCGGGCCTCGCAGGGCCTGTGCGACGCGCAGGTCCACGCCTTCGAGCGTAACGTCCCGCGCGCGGCGGTCGAGTTCAACACGGAGGTCCACGGGTTCCTCCACGAGCTCGCGGCCGTCCTCGGGGAGGTCGACCGGGCCGCGGCCGCGGGCCTCCTCGAGGCGAAGCAGCGGGTGGAGCGGGCCCTGGAGGATCCGGCCGGGGCCGATCCCCAGGACGTGGTGGTGCTGATCACCGAGCTGCAGCGGGCCCTCCGCGAAGGGGCCGAGGCCGCCGGCCTTTCCACCCCGCTGTGCCGAGAGGGCGCGTCGTGAGGCGGCCCGCGGCGATCCTGGCGGCCGCGATGGTCGTCATGGCCGGGTGCTCGGGATCCGGCGAGCAGGCCGGCGGCGCAGGGCGCCTCCAGGTGTTCCCGGCGAGCTTCGAGGTCGTCGCCGGCGAGCCGGGCCGGTTCCTGGTCGGCGTGACCACGCCGGGCAACCTGTTCGTGAGCGGGGGGAGCGTCGACCTCGCGTTCTCCTTCCTCGGGGAGGAGCGAGCCGGCCAGCCGGAGCCGGCCGGGGAGGCACCGGCGACGTTCCTGCCGATCCCCGGCGAGGAGGACCGGCCCGTGCCCGAGATCCCCACGGCCACCCCGGGGGAGAGCGCCCGGGGCGTGTACGCCGCCGAGGTCACGTTCGACCGGCATGGGTTCTACGAGGTCGAGGTGGCCGCGGATCTCGGCGGCCGGCCGAGCCGGGGGACCGGAGCGTTCGAGGTGATCCCGGAGCCGCTGGTCCCGTTCCCCGGGGACCCGGCGCCCAGGACGAAGAATCACGTTCTCGGCGAGGCGGGCGTGGCGGACGAGGCCGTCGACTCCCGGGCCGCCACTGGCGGGATCCCCGACCCCGAGCTGCACGACACAACGATCGCCGAGGCGATCCGGGCCGGCCGGCCGGCGCTCGTGGTGATGGCCACGCCGGTGTACTGCGTGAGCCGGTTCTGCGGTCCCGTGACGGACATGGTGGCCGACCTGGCCGCGGAGTACGGCGACCGCGCCGAGTTCATCCACGTGGAGATCTGGGCGGACTTCCAGGAGGGGGCGGTGAACCGGGCCGCCGCCGACTGGCTCTTCCGGGAGGACAATCTCATGGAGCCGTGGGTGTTCCTGATCGGGGCGGACGGCAGGATCGCGGCGAGATGGGACAACGTGGCCACCCGGGAGGAGATCGAGCCGCTGCTCCGGGACCTCCCGGGGCGGTGAGGATGGACCCGGCCGGCACCAGGACGGTGGGGACGATCGAGCTCCCCCCGGCCTGCGCCGCCCTGGCTGGCCGCGTGGACGAGGAGCTCGACCGGTTCCTGACGGCCCACGGCGAGCTGATGTTCTCCCTCGACCCCGACGTGGCCCCACTGTTCGACGAGCTCCGGCGGGTCATCGGCTCCGGTGGAAAGCGGCTCCGGCCGGTGTTCTGCTGCCTGGGGCACCTGGCGGCCGGCGCCGAGCCCGTCGAGGGGGCGATCCGGGCGGCCTCGGCCCTGGAGCTCCTGCACACCTTCGCCATCGTCCACGACGACGTCATGGACCGGTCGCCCACCCGCAGGGGCTCGCCCGCCTCCTGGGTGTACCTCGCCGAGGCGCATCGGCGGGCCGGGCTCGTTGGCCGGCCCGAGGCCTACGGTCTGGCCGCGGCGGTCCTGGCCGGCGACATGGCGCTCGTGCTGGCCGACCGGGCCCTCCTCGAGTCGGACTTCCCCGAGGGGCGCCTGACCCCGGCCCTCCGCCGGTACGACCGCATGCGGGTCGAGGTGGTGGCCGGGCAGTTCCATGACGTCCTGTCGGCCCACCGGGGGCTCGCGGACGAGGCCGAGGCCCGCCGGATCGCCGCGCTCAAGTCCGGTGGCTATACGGTTGAGGCGCCGGTCCAGATCGGGGCCATCCTCGGGGGGGCCTCGGAGGATCTGCTGGCGTGCCTGGGACGCTACGGCGTGGCCCTGGGCGAGGCCTTCCAGCTCCGCGACGACGTGCTCGGGGTCTTCGGCGACCCCGAGGTGACGGGCAAGGACCGGGACTCCGATCTCCTCGAGGGGAAGCGAACGGTCCTGCTGGCCAAGGCCACCGCGGCCGCGGAAGGTGCGGATCGCCGCTTCCTGGAGGAGCGGATCGGCCGGCCGGACCTGGCCCCCGCCGAGGTCGAGCGGGCCCGGTCCCTCCTGGAGGCAACCGGGGCCCTGGACGCAACCCTCGCCCTGATCGAGGAGCTGGTGGCCGCGGCCCGGCGGGCCCTGGAGGCCGGGCCCGTCCCGGCGCCGGCGGCGACCCTCCTGGCCGAGATGGCCGAGATCGTGGCCCTTCGCCGCCTCTAGGGTGATTGATTCGATCCCCGCGGTGGTCTACAAACGTGGTCCCTTGAGGCTCCTCGACGCTCGTCGCGTGTACCGTGACCTGCCCGTGGTCCACGTGGCCACCACCCGGGCGGACGGGAGCCCCCACGTCATCCCGCTGTGGTTCGTGTGGCGCGAGGAGGGCGTGTACGTCTCCTGCCGGCGGGACTCGGCCCTGTGGCGGAACGTCGATCGCGACCCCCGGGTGGCCCTCTCGTTCGATCGGGGTCGGGCGTGGCGCGACTACGCGGGGATCGTGCTGTTCGGCCGGGCCGAGCCCCTGGTGCCCGAGCACCCCGCGCTGCGGGGCGTGATGACGGCGTGGTTCGAGAAGTACCGGCTCCTGCTCGCCGGGGGCGGTTTCCGTGACTACGCGGACCAGGTCGAGAGCCCCGGCATGCTGCGGGTTCGGGCCGAGCGCCTGGCGACCTGGGACCACGCGACCGGCCGCCTCGCGGCTCAGGCCGGCGACGCCTGAGCCGTTTGCCAGGACACTTGGGGCGGCGGTAGCATCGGCTTGTGAAAGCTTTCACAAGCCCCGCGGTGGCGGTCGAGCCCGCCCGGGGGCAGCCCGTCGGGGAGGCGAACGGGCACCGATCCGACGCGGACGTCCTGGTGGTGGGGGCGGGGCCGGCCGGGGCGGCAGCCGCGTATCACCTGGCCCGGCACGGCGTCCACGTGATCCTGGCCGACAAGGCCTCGTTCCCCCGGGAGAAGGTGTGCGGCGACGGCCTGACCCCTCGAGGCGTCCGGGCCCTGCGGACCATGGGGGTCGACCCCACCGAGGCCGGATTCGTCCGCGTCGACGGCCTGCGCGTCTACGCGCCCACCGTGACCCTCGACCTCCCGTGGCCCCGGCTGGAGCGGCTCCCCGACTTCGGGGTGGTGCGAACCCGGCACGACCTCGACCACCTGCTGGTCCAGCGGGCGGTGAAGGCGGGGGCCACCCTGTGGGAGCGCAGCGAGGTGCTGGGGCCCCTGGTGGACGACGGCTGGGTCGTGGGGGCCTCGGTCCGCCGCGAGGGTGGCGAGCCGGAGACCGTGCGGGCCCGGTACGTCCTGGCCGCCGACGGGGCGGCCTCGAGGTTCGGGGGGAAGGCGGGCGTGCGCCGCGACCCGAGCCGTCCCCTCGGTGTGGCCGCCCGGCGGTACTACCGTTCGCCCCGTGAGCAGGGGACGTACTTCGAGTCCTGGTTCGACCTGTGGGAGAACGGGGTGATCCTGCCCGGGTACGGCTGGATCTTCCCCGTCGGCGACGGCATCCTCAACGTGGGGGCCGGTCTCCTCAACACCACCTCCTACTTCAAGGACATCTCGCCCCGCCGCATGCTCGACGTGTTCGTCCGAAGGCTCCCCGAGGAGTGGGGGATCGTCGAGGCGAACCAGGCCGGCGAGGTCCTGTCCGGGCCGCTGCCGATGGGGATGAACCGCAGGCCCCTGGCCCTGCCGGGGCTCCTCCTCCTGGGGGACGCCGGCGGGATCGTCAACCCGTTCACGGGCGAGGGCATCGCCTACGCCATCGAGTCCGCCGAGGTGGCGGCCGAGCTGGTGCACGACTCGCTGGCCTCGGGGCGCCCGGGGCTGGCGCACACCTACCCGATCGAGCTTCGTCGCCGGTACGGCCGGTACTTCACTGTGGGCCGGGCCTTCGCCAGGGCCATCGGCAACGCTCGGTTCATGCGCCTCTCGGTCCTGTACGGCTTCCCGCGGGCCCGGTTGATGCGGTTCGCCCTGCGGATGCTGGCGAACCTCACCGACGGCCGGGACGGCGACCTCGACGACCGGATGATGGACTGGATCGTGCGGATCGCTCCGGAGCGATGAGCGGCCTGGCGCAGTACCTGCCGATCGTCCTGCTCCTCGGCCTGGCCACGGTGTTCGCGGTGGCCTCCATGGTGGCGGCCCGGGCCCTGGGGCCCCGCCGGCCCACCCCGGCGAAGCTGGCCCCGTACGAGTGCGGCATCGTCCCCGAGCGGGTGCCCCGGGAGCGGTTCCCGGTGAAGTTCTACGTGATCGCCATGCTGTTCATCGTGTTCGACATCGAGACGATCTTCCTGTTCCCCTGGGCCGTCACGTTCCGCCAGCTCGGGCTGTTCGGCCTGGTGGAGATGGCCATCTTCATCGGCCTGGTGTTCGTGGCGTACGTCTACGTGTGGCAGCGAGGTGGGCTGGAGTGGGACGAATGAGCGACCTCGAGCGTCGGGCCCTGGAGGACGAGGTGAAGCAGGGCGTGCTGACCACCACGCTGGCCAAGGCGGTGAACTGGTCCCGGAAGCAGTCGCTGTGGCCGGTGACGTTCGGGCTGGCCTGCTGCGCGATCGAGATGATGGCCACCGGGGCCGGCCACCACGACCTGGCCCGGTGGGGGATGGAGATCTTCCGGGCCTCGCCCCGGCAGGCCGACCTGATGATCGTGGCCGGACGGGTGTCGCAGAAGATGGCCCCGGTCCTGCGGACGGTCTACGACCAGATGCCCGAGCCGAAGTGGGTCATCTCGATGGGCGTGTGCGCGTCCTCCGGCGGGATGTTCAACAACTACGGCGTGGTCCAGGGGGTGGACACGATCGTCCCCGTCGACATCTACGTGCCGGGGTGCCCCCCCCGGCCGGAGATGCTGATGTACGGGATCCTCCGGCTCCACGAGAAGATCTCGAAGCGGGGGACCCTGACGTGACCCCGGACGACCTGGCCGCCCGGCTCCGTCGGTCCTTCGACGATGTCCTCGAGGCCCGCGGCGAGGTCACGGTGACGGTCGCCCGGGAACGGCTCCTCGACGCCCTCCGGACGCTCCGCGACGAGCCCGACCTCCGGTGCACGTTCCTGTCCGACCTCTCGTGCACCGACTGGCCCGGCCGGGACCCGCGGGTCTGGATGGCCTACCACCTGCGGTCGCCCGAGCGGAACCTCCGGGTCCGGGTCAAGGCCGGCCTCCCCGAGGACGACCTCCGGGTGGCTTCCGCCGTCCCGGTGTTCCCGGCCGCCGAGTGGCAGGAGCGGGAGGTGTTCGACCTGTTCGGGGTGGTGTTCGACGGCCACCCGGACCTCCGCCGGGTGCTGATGCCCGACGACTGGGTGGGCCACCCACTCCGCAAGGATCACCCGCTCGGCGGAGTCCCCACCCAGTACAAGGGCGCCACCGTGCCGCCCCCGGACCAGCGGGGCCTGTGATGGCGGAGCGGATCCCCGAGGGCATCGAGGGGGCCGAGGTGGGTCGGGGGACCACGGCCCAGCGGCTGCGGGAGGACCTGCTGGTCGTCAACATGGGGCCCCAGCACCCGTCCACCCACGGCGTCCTCCGCCTCCTCCTGACGCTCGACGGCGAGAACGTGGTGGACCTGAAGCCGATCGTCGGCTACCTGCACACCGGGATCGAGAAGAACGCCGAGTACCGGACCTGGCAGCAGGGGGTCACCTTCGTCACCCGGGCGGACTACCTGTCGCCGTTCTTCAACGAGCTCGCCTACTGCCTCTCCGTGGAGCGGCTCCTGGGGATCGAGGTTCCCCCCCGGGCGGAGGCTATCCGGGTGCTGGTGTGCGAGCTGAACCGGATCGCCTCGCACCTGGTGTGGCTGGCCACCACCGGCCTGGAGCTGGGGGCCATCTCGATGATGCTGTACGGGTTCCGGGAGCGGGAGCGGCTGCTCGACATCTTCGAGCTGTTCTCCGGCCTCCGGATGAACCACGCCTACATCCGCATCGGCGGCCTGGTGATGGACCTGCCCGAGGGGGCCGAGGACGGGATCCGCGCCTACCTGGGCGAGCTGCCCCGGCGCTTCGACGAGTACGAGGCGCTGCTGACCGGGAACCCGATCTGGCGGGAGCGGAACCGCGGCGTGGGGCTCCTCGACGCCGCCACGGCGGAGGCCCTCGGGGTGACCGGGCCGATGCTCCGGGCCGCCGGGGTGGCCCGGGACGTGCGGAAGGACGAGCCGTACTGCGGGTACGAGCGCTACCAGTTCGAGGTGCCCACCCGGACCGAGTCGGACTGCTTCGCCCGGTACGAGATCCGGCTGGCGGAGATGCGGGAGTCGGTCAGGATCTGCGAGCAGGTCCTCGACTCGCTGCCCGGGGGGCCGGTCATGATCGAGGACCCCAAGCTGCGGTGGCCGGCCAGCCTGTCGGTCGGGCCCGACGGCATCGGGAACTCCGAGGAGTACGTGCGCCACATCATGGAGGACTCCATGGAGGCGCTCATCAACCACTTCAAGCTGGTGACCCAGGGGATCCGGGTTCCCGCCGGCGAGGTGTACACACCGGTGGAGTCGCCTCGAGGTGAGCTCGGCTACTACGTCGTGTCGGACGGGGGGATCCGTCCGTATCGTGTCAGGATCCGCGATCCATCGTTCTGCAACCTGCCGGCCCTCCCGGAGATGGCCCGGGGACGGCTCATGGCCGATGTGGTCGCCGCCGTGGCCAGCACCGACCCGGTGATGGGCGGGGTGGACCGCTGATGGGCGTGCTGTCGGAGGAGCTCCGGGCCAGGGCGGACGAGCTGGTGGCTGGCTATCCGCTCCGCCGGTCCGCGCTGCTCCCGCTCCTGTACCTGGTCCAGGCGGAGCAGGGCCACGTCTCGCGCGAGGGGATGCAGGAGGTGGCCGACATCCTCGACCTCACCACGGCCGAGGTGGAGGCGGTGGCCACGTTCTACACGATGTTCAAGAAGGCCCCGGCGGGTCGGTGGCTCGTGTCGGTCTGCACGAACGTCTCCTGCGCGCTGGCGGGCGGGCGGGAGCTGTACGACCGGGCCGTCGAGGAGCTGGGGGAGGACTCCCGCGAGGTCACGCCCGACGGCCTGTTCACGGTGGAGGAGGTCGAGTGCCTGGGGGCCTGCGACCAGGCCCCGGTGGTGCAGGTGAACTACTGCAGCTACGCCCGCGTGGACATGGAGCGGCTGCGCGCGCTGATCGCCGGGCTCCGCGAGGGCCAGGTGCCGGAGCCCGTGGCCGGGCCGAAGCCCGCGGAGCACGCGACAACTTCCCGCATCCTGGCCGGTCTGGGGGACGACCGTGCCTGAGTTCGAGCCCGTGATCACGGCGCGGTGGGGGACCGAGGGCGCCGACGCGATCGACGGCTACCTGGAGAGCGGCGGCTACAGGGCCCTCCGCACCGCGCTCGACAGCGACCCGGGGGACCTGATCGAGAGCGTGAAGGCCTCCGGGCTCCGCGGCCGGGGCGGGGCCGGGTTCCCCACCGGCATGAAGTGGGACTTCATCCCCAAGGGCGGCGACGCGCCGGTGTACGTGGTCGTGAACGCCGACGAGGGCGAGCCGGGGACGTTCAAGGACCGGGAGCTCATGGAGCGCGATCCCCATCAGCTGATCGAGGGGATCGCCATCACTGCCCACGCCGTGGGCTGCCGGACCGCGTTCATCTACATGCGGGGCGAGTTCCTGCACGCCGCCCGGCAGGTGGAGCGAGCCATCGCCGAGGCCTACGACCGGGGGTTCCTTGGCCGGGGGATCGCCGGCACCGACATCGACATCGACGTCGTCATGCACCGGGGGGCCGGCGCGTACATCTGCGGCGAGGAGACCGCTCTCCTCGACTCCCTGGAGGGGCGCCGGGGCCAGCCGAGGCTCCGCCCGCCCTTCCCGGCCGTCGAGGGCCTGTACCGCTCCCCGACCGTGGTGAACAACGTGGAGACGATCTGCACCGTCCCCCACATCGTGGAGCGCGGGGCCGACTGGTACGCCGGGTTGGGCACGGAGAAGTCCACGGGGACGAAGATCTTCTCGGTCTCGGGCAGGGTGGAGCGGCCCGGGAACTACGAGGCCCCGATGGGCACACCCGCCAGGGTGGTGATCGACGAGCTGGCCGGCGGTGTCCCGAGCGGCAAGCGGGTGAAGGCCTGGACGCCCGGTGGGTCCTCGACCCCGTTCCTCACCGACGACCACCTCGACACCCCGCTCGACTTCGAGTCGGTGCAGGCCGCCGGCTCGCTGCTCGGGACCGGGGCGGTCATCGTCCTCGACGAGACGGACTGTGTGGTCGACGCGGCTCTCCGGTTCACCCAGTTCTACGCCCACGAGTCATGCGGGAAGTGCACGCCGTGCCGGGAGGGGACCTGGTGGCTGACGAAGATCCTGCACCGCCTGGAGCACGGCGGGGGCCGCCTCGACGACCTCGTGGCCATGCAGGACATCGGGGACAACATGCTGTTCAAGAACTTCTGCGCCCTCGGCGACGGCGCCGTTTCGCCGATCCACTCCTCGCTGAAGTACTTCCGCGACGAATACGTCGAGCACGTCAAGGCCGGCGGCTGCCCCATGGAGGAGCGCCCCGCGGTGGCCGCGGCCGAGCCGCGAGAGGCGGGAACGACCGGGGTCGTCGAACTCGGGGAGGTTCTGCGGTGAGCGCCGACGAGCGGGTCACCATCACGATCGACGGCACCGAGGTCACGGTCCCGGCGGGGACCCTGGTGATCCGGGCCGCGGAGGCGGTGGGGATCGAGATCCCCCGCTTCTGTGACCACCCCTACCTGGACCCGGTGGGCGCGTGTCGGCAGTGCATCGTGGAGATCGAGGGACAGCGCAAGCCGGTGACCTCGTGCACGACCCCCGTGGCGGAGGGGATGGTGGTCCGCACCCAGCACACCTCCGCCGAGGCGAAGAAGGCCCAGGAGGGCATGCTCGAGCTCCTGCTGATCAACCACCCCCTCGACTGCCCGGTGTGCGATCGGGGCGGCGAGTGCCCCCTCCAGGACCAGGCCCTGGCCTGGGGGCCGGGGGAGAGCCGGTACATCGACCCGAAGCGCGTGTACGAGAAGCCGGTGACGCTGTCGCCTCTGGTTCTGCTCGACCGGGAGCGGTGCGTCCTGTGCGCCCGGTGCACCCGGTTCTGCGACCAGATCTCCGGCGAGCGGTTCATCGAGCTGTTCGATCGCGGCGCCGCGGAACAGGTGGCCATCGCCGCGGGCGAGGACTTCCGCTCCCCGTTCTCGGGCAACACCGTGCAGATCTGTCCGGTGGGCGCGCTGACCTCGAGCACGTACCGGTTCGCGGCCCGCCCGTTCGACGTGCAGTCGGCGCCCTCGGTGTGTCCTCACTGCGCGTCCGGGTGCGCGATCCGCGTCGACGTGCGCCGCGGGGAGGTCGTCCGCCACCAGGCCCGTGACGAGGCCGAGGTGAACGAGGCCTGGCTGTGCGACAAGGGGCGGTACGCGTTCCGGTTCCCCGACCGCGACCGGCTGGATACCCCGCTGTTGCGGGTGCCGGGCCTGGAGCCGGTGTCCTTCGGCGAGGCGCTCGGCGCGGTGGCCGAGCGCGCCCGAGGCGCCGGTGTGGGGATCCTGGCCGGCGGGCGGCTCACGGACGAGGACGCGTTCGCGCTCTCGAAGCTGGCCCGGGTCGGGTTCGGGACGAACGACCTCGACCACCGGCCGTCGGGAGGGTGGGACGTTCCCCCCGACGTGGAACGAGCCGCGGCGGCCGGCATGCCCGTCACGTACCGGGACGTGGAGCGGGCCGGGGCCATCCTGGTGCTGGGGCTCGACAGCCGCGAGGAGCTCCCCATCCTCCACCTGAGGATCCGCAAGGCGGCCCGGGGCGGAGCCCGGGTCGTGGTGATCCACCCCCGCCGGACCGCTCTGGCCGACGTGGCCGAGCACGTGCTGTGCCCGCCTGGGCGGGAGGCCGACGTCCTGGAGGAGCTGCTCGGCGCGCACGGGGAGGACACCGCGCTCGGTCGGACCGCGGACGCCCTCGACGCCGCCAAGGGGAACGCCGTGGTGCTGGCGGGGCCGAGGCTGGCCGGCAGCGTCGGGGCCGTTTCGATGGCGGTCAGCGTGGCCTCCAGCGTGGGGGCCCGGTTCGCCTTCCTCCCGCGGCGGGCCGGCGACCGGGGCGCCCTCCGCGCCGGTGTCCACCCCGCCCTGCTCCCGGGGGGCCGGCGGGTGGACGGTGCCGAACGGTCCGAGGTCGAGGCCGCGTGGGGGCCGGGGCTCCCGGCCGAGCCCGGCCGGGACACGGCGGCGATCCTGGCGGCGGCGGCCCGGCGCGAGCTCGAGGTCCTGTACCTGGTCGGCGTGGATCCCCTGTCCGACTTCCCAGATGCCGACCTCGCTCGCCGGGCCCTGGTCAACGTCCCGTTCCTGGTGGTCCAGGACATCGCGCTCGGTGAGTACCGGGAGGTCGCCGACGTCGCGCTCCCGGCGGCCGCGTTCCTGGAGAAGGACGGCCACGTTACCGACTGGGAGGGCCGGGGCCAGCGGATCGCCCCGGTTCGCGGCCCCGTCGGCCTGTCCCGTCCCGACTGGCAGATCCTCCAGGAGCTCTCCGAGGTTCTGGGGGCGGACATCGGCTTCGGCTCGCTGGAGGCGCTGCATGGGGAGATGGGCGACCTGCTGGCGCTGCGGGAGGTCCCCGCCACCGCGGGCTCCAGCCGGCGGGAGGAGGAGGCCGAGGGCCTGGTGCTGTTCACGTATCCGCTCCTCGTGGACGAGGGGCGGCTCTCCGTGGACGCCGACGAGCTGAAGGCGGCGCTGGCGGAGGACGCGTTCGTCGAGGTCCATCCGGAGGAGGCCGCCCGGCTGGGACTCGAGGACGGCGCCGCCGCGGAGATCCGCACGGAGGCCGGTCGAGCCGAGCTCCCCGTCAGGATCTCCGATGGGGTCTGTCCCGGGGCCGCGTTCGTCCCCTGGAACCAGCGTGGCCTCCGGGCCAACGGGCTCCTTCGGGGCTCGCTCCGGATCGCCGCGACCATCGAGCCGGCCGGCGCCCGCGAGGAGGTGGCTTCCTAGTGGACTGGCTGGACTGGCTCCTCCTGGTCCTGCGGGTGGTCCTGGTGTTCGGGGCGCTGATCGTGTCGGTGATGCTCGCGGTGTGGGCCGAGCGGAAGATCGTGGCCGACATGCAGACCCGCCTCGGTCCCCGGCGGGCCGGGCCGTTCGGCATCCTCGTCACGCTGGCCGACGGGATCAAGCTCTTCTTCAAGGAGGGCATCACCCCGACCGAGGTCGAGCGGCCCGTGTACATCCTGGCCCCGGTGCTGTCGCTGGTTCCCGCGTTCCTGGCGTTCGCGGTGGTCCCGTTCGGGGCCGGGGTGGAGCTGTTCGGTCGGCAGGTCCCGTTCCAGCTCGCCGACCTCAACATCGGCATCCTGTGGGTCCTGGCCATGGGCTCGCTGGCCGTGTACGGCGTTGTCCTGGCCGGCTGGTCGAGCGGCTCCGCGTACCCGCTCCTGGGCGGCATCCGCTCCAGCGCCCAGATGATCTCCTACGAGGTCGGCCTGGCCCTCGGCGTCGTCGCGGTGCTGATGTACTCGGGGACGCTCCGGATGTCCGAGATCGTGGCCGCCCAGGACCGGATCTGGAACATCGTGCCGCAGTTCCCGGCCTTCCTGATCTTCACCACGGCCGCGCTGGCGGAGACGAACCGGCCCCCGTTCGACCTGCCCGAGGCCGAGACCGAGCTCGTGGCGGGCTACTTCACCGAGTACTCGGGCATCAGGTTCGCCATGTTCTACCTGGCCGAGTACATCCACACGATCACGGTGGCCGCCGTGGCCGTGACGCTCTTCCTCGGCGGCTGGCGGGGGCCGGTGTTCGACTTCCTGCCCTGGCTTTGGCCCCTGGTCTGGTTCCTGCTCAAGGTGGTGGCCGTGATCTTCGTTTTCGTGTGGGTCCGGGCCACGATCCCGAGGTTCCGCTACGACCGGCTGATGTCGTTCGGATGGAAGGTTCTGATCCCGTGGGGCCTGGTGTGGGTCCTGGCTACCGGTGCCATCGTGGTGCTCCCCGATGAGATTGGGCGCGACTCGCTGTTCCGATGGGTGGCCATCGGGGCCGGGGCGACCCTGCTGATCTCGCTGATCGCGCCGCTGTTCGCCCCGAAGCGAAGGGCGCCCGATGCGGAGGCCCGGCCGTGATCGTCGACCTGTTCAGGGGGCTGTGGGTCACATTCCGCAGCATGTTCCGACGGCCGGTGACCTACGAGTACCCGAAGGAGGTCCGGCAGCTGCCGCCACGGTCGCACGGCGGGCGTCACCTGCTGAACCGCTATGAGAACGGGCTGGAGAAGTGCATCGGCTGCGAGCTGTGCGCGTGGGCGTGCCCCGCAGACGCGATCTACGTCGAGGGCGAGGACAACGACCCGGCGGCCCCGGTGTCGGCGGGGGAGCGGTACGCCAGCGTCTACCAGATCAACTACCTCCGGTGCATCATGTGCGGCCTGTGCGTCGAGGCGTGCCCCACGCGGGCGCTGACGCTTACCTCGAGCTTCGAGCTGTCCTGGGAGAGCCGGGAGGACGCCATCCTGGAGAAGGAGCAGCTCCTTGAGCGGCCCCTCCCACTGGGGACGGCTCCTGGGACGGAGCAGGGCCGCTGATGGACCTGGTGGTGTTCTGGGTGATGGCGCCGGTCAGCGTCGGCGCCGCGGTGCTGATGCTCCTTCAGCGCAACGCGGTGTACGCCGCGTTGTTCCTGATCCTTAACCAGTTCACGCTCGCGGTGTTCTTCGTCCTCCTCGACGCGCACTTCCTGGCCGCCGTCCAGGTGATCGTGTACGCGGGCGCGATCATGGTGCTGTTCCTGTTCGTGATCATGTTCCTGGGGATCGACCGCCGCGAGGCGCTGGTGGAGACGATCCGTGGCCAGCGGTGGCTGGCCATCGGGCTGGGCCTCCTCCTGGTGGCGGGCGTGGTGCTTGCCATCGGCCTGGGCGTCGGTGTGGAACGGGCCCCGGGCCCCCCGCCGGGCGGCGACAACATCCGGGCGGTGGCCCGCGTGCTGTTCACCGACTACGTGTTCCCGTTCGAGCTCACCTCGATCCTGCTGATCCTGGCCGCGGTGGCCGCCATGGTATTGGCCCGCCGGAAGGCCAGGGGGCTCCCCGACAGGGAGGACCAGCCCGCGGCCGAGCCCGAGCCGGAGCGGGTGCCGTGAGGACCCCGATCGCGTACTTCCTGGTCCTGTCGGCCCTGCTGTTCACGATCGGCACGATCGGCGTGCTGGTTCGCCGGAACGCCCTGGTCATCTTCATGTCGATCGAGCTCCAGCTGAACGCGGTGAACCTCACCCTGATCGCGTTCTCCCGGCAGCTCGGCGAGGTGAACGGCCAAGTGCTCGCCTTCTTCTCGATGGTGGTCGCGGCCGCCGAAGTGGTCGTGGGCCTGGCCATCATCGTGTCCATCTTCCGACGGCGCGTGTCGGCGAACGTGGACGACGTGAGCCTCCTCAAATGGTGATCGAGATCACGGCTCCACGCGCGGCGCCTGCAACGGCGCGGGTGCCCACCCTCCCTCGCAGGAGCTCGGGAGGGTCCCCCCGCGCCTGCGCGGCGCCGCGCAGCGCACCGGAGATCGCCCGGTGACCGATCTCATCTGGCTGGTGCCAGCGTTGCCCCTTGCCGGAGCCGTCGCGCTATTGGTAGCGGGGAGGCCGCTGCGACGGGTGGCCGGGGGGTTGGCGTCGCTGTTGGTCGGTGCCGCGTTCGTGGTCTCGGTGATGGTCCTCATCGATCTGCTCGGAGGTGGTCCGGAGGGGAGGACCCTCACGGTCAAGGTTTTCGACTGGATCTCGGTCGGCTCGTTCGAGGCTCCCGTGGAGCTCCGGGTGGATCCGCTGTCGATGGTCATGGCACTGACGGTGACCGGCGTGGGTTTCCTGATCCACGTGTACTCGATCGACTACATGCATGGCGATCCCCGGTACCCGCGGTACTTCGCCTACCTGAACCTGTTCGTGGCCGCCATGCTCACGCTCGTACTGGCGAACAACCTCGTGCTCCTGTACGTGGGGTGGGAGGGAGTGGGCCTGTGCTCGTACTTGCTGATCGCGTTCTGGTTCGAGCGGCGGGCCGCCGCCGATGCCGGGAAGAAGGCGTTCATCGTCACCCGCATCGGGGACACGGCGATGCTGATCGGCATCTTCCTGGCGTTCTCCACCACGGGGTCGGTCCGGTTCGATGAGGTGTTCGGCGGGGCCGGGTCCATCGCCTCGGGCACTGCCACCGCGATCGCCCTGCTCCTCTTCGCCGGGGCGGTGGGGAAGTCGGCCCAGGTGCCGCTCCACGTCTGGCTCCCGGACGCCATGGAGGGCCCCACGCCGGTGTCCGCCCTGATACACGCCGCCACCATGGTCACCGCGGGCGTGTATCTGGTGGTGCGGGCCCACGCGATCTTCGAGGCCTCGGAGATCGCCCTTGGGGTGGTGGCGGTGATCGGCGTGGTGACCGCTCTGTACGCCGGGCTGTCGGCGATCGGGCAGGACGACCTCAAGCGCGTCCTGGCCTACTCGACGATCAGCCAGCTGGGCTACATGTTCCTGGCGGCCGGTGTGGGCGCGTACGCGGTGGCCATCTTCCATCTCGTGGCGCACGCGTTCTTCAAGGCCCTCCTGTTCCTGGCGGCCGGCAGCGTGATGCACGCCACCGATGGAGAGATCGACGTGACCAGGTTGGGCGGCCTCCGCCGCCGGATGCCCGTCACGGCGGCATCGTTCGCGGTCGGCGGCCTGGCCCTGGCCGGCATCCCGCTGTTCGCCGGGTTCTTCAGCAAGGATCAGATCCTGGCCGCTACTTACGAGGCGGGGCGGACCGGCCTGTGGGTCGCCGGCCTGGCGGCCGCGTTCATCACCGCGATCTACGTCACCCGGGCGTACGTCCTGGCGTTCGAGGGACGGCCTCGCAGCGACCTCCACCCACACGAGTCCCCGCCGCTGATGACGGTCCCGATGGGGCTCCTGGGCGCGGGAGCGGTCCTCGGCGGGCTCCTGGGCGTCTCGATCCAGGGCGGACGGATCCAGCGGTTCCTGGGGCCGGTGGTCGGCGAGGCCGAGGCCCACGCGGCGAGTGGGTTGTCCGAGGTGGGCCTGTCGGTGGTCGCCTCGATCGTTGCCGCGGCCGGGATCGTCCTGGCATGGGTCGTGTACGGCTCGGGTCGGGTGGACTGGCTGGCGCTCCGGGCCAGGTTCGGCGGGGTGCGGCGAGCCCTGAACCGGGGGCTCTACGTCGACGACGCCTACGGCGCCTTTCTGGTGGTCCCGGGGAAGGCCGCGGCGGGGTTCTCGGCCTCCGTCCTGGACGTCCGGCTGGTGGACGGGGCTGCAAATGGGATCGGGCGGGCCTTCCTCCGGCTGGCCGGTGTGGGACGCCGGCTCCAGACCGGGCTGGTCAGGACGTACGCGCTGGCGTTCCTGCTGGGCGCCGCGGCGCTGGTGTTCCTGGTGGTGGTGAGGTCGTGACCGGCGGCTTCCCGTGGCTCACCGTGACGGTCTTCCTTCCGCTGGTCGGCGCGGTGGCTCTGCTTGCGGCGGCGCCCCTCCCGAGGCGTCGTCCCGAGGCGGGCGGCTTCGCCGGTGAGGATCCGTGGCGGTGGCTGGCCCTGCTGGTGTCGATCGCCACGTTCGTGGTGTCCCTGGGGATCCTCACGGAGTTCCGGGCCGAGCCGGGATTCCAGCTCGTGGAGGACCTCGACTGGATCGGGCCGCTCAACATCCGCTACGTGCTCGGGGTGGACGGCATCAGCCTGTTCATGGTCCTCCTTACGACGTTCCTGATGCCGCTGGCCATCCTGGCCTCGTGGCGGGTCGACCGTCAGGTCCCGTACTTCATGGCCTCGCTCCTCGCGTTGGAGACGGCGGTGCTGGGCGCCTTCGTGGCCCTCGATCTGCTCCTCTTCTTCGTGTTCTTCGAGGGCCTCCTCTTCCCCATGTACCTGGTGATCGGGATCTGGGGGAGCGGCCGGCGGGTGTACGCCGCGGTGAAGTTCTTCCTGTTCACCATGGCGGGGTCCGCGCTGCTCCTGGTGGCGATCCTGTTCCTGGCGTTCCGGGCCGAGTCGGCGCTCGGGCAAGTCACCTTCGACCTCCGCGAGCTGGTGGGGATGGACCTGCCGGCCGCCACGGCGCGGTGGCTGTTCCTGGCGTTCTTCCTGGCCTTTGCGGTGAAGGTGCCGCTGTTCCCCCTGCACACCTGGCTTCCCGACGCGCACACCGAGGCCCCCACCGCGGGGTCGGTGATCCTTGCCGGGGTCCTCCTGAAGATCGGGGCCTACGGGCTGATCCGCTTTAACCTGACGCTGTTCCCGGGCGCGTCCGAGGATTTCCGCGGCCTGGTGATCACCCTGGCCGTGATCGGCATCGTGTACGGGGCCGTGGTGGCCCTGATCCAGACGGACATCAAGCGGTTGGTGGCGTACTCCAGCGTGTCCCACCTGGGCTTCGTGGTCATGGGGATCTTCGCCGGGACCCTCCAGGGCATGTCGGGCGGGGTCATCCAGATGGTGAACCACGGCCTCTCCACGGGCGCCCTGTTCCTGCTCGTGGGGTTGCTGTACGACCGGACCCATACCCGGGATCTCGACCGGCTCGGCGGGCTCGCCAGGAGGACGCCGGTGCTGGCCGGGTTCTTCCTGGTGGTGGCCCTGTCGTCGCTGGGCCTGCCCGGTCTGAACGGGTTCGTGGGCGAATTCCTGATCCTGCTGGGGACGTTCGACGCCAGCCGGCTCCCCGCTGTGATCGGCGCCACTGGGGTGATCCTCTCGGCGATCTACCTCCTGTGGGCGTACCAGAGGTCCATGCACGGCGACCTTCCTTCCGAGCTCGAGTCGACCCCTGACCTGTCCGTCCGTGAGTACGCGTTCATGGTCCCCATCGTCCTGGCCATCGTGGCCATCGGCGTGTTCCCGAAGCCGCTCCTCGATCGGATCGAGCCCGCCGCCGACCGCCACGTCCGGCTGATCGCCGTGGACCCCGCGTCGGCCGATGCCGTCCGGGCTACGGGAGGCGGCTGAGGTGCCGATCCGTCCTCCCGACCTGGTCCTGGCCCCGATCCTCCCGGAGCTGGTCCTGGCCGGGGTGGCCATGCTGGTCCTCCTGGTGGACGCGGCTCGTCCCTCGCGCGGCGGGCGAGCCATGGCCGTGGTGGCGTTCGTGGGCGTCCTCGGCGCGGCGGCGGTGGTCGTGCGCCAGTGGCACGTTCCGGCGGCCGACGACCTCACCGTGCTCGGCGGGATGGTGGCCGTCGACCGCTTCGCGCTGTTCTTCCGGCTGGTGATCCTGGGCTGCGCCGCCCTGGGAGTCCTTCTGGGCGCTCACTACCTGGAACGGACCGGCGAGGGCCGTGGCGAGTACTACGCGCTGCTGCTGTTCGCCACCGCCGGGATGACGCTGCTGGCCTCGGCGGCGGACCTCATCGTGGTCTTCCTGGCGCTCGAGGTCCTGTCCCTGTCGCTGTACGTGATGGCCGGGTTTTCGTGGCGCCGGCTGGCCTCCCAGGAGGCGAGCCTCAAGTACTTCCTGCTGGGGGCGTTCTCGTCCGCGTTCTTCCTCTACGGGATCGCCCTTGCCTACGGGGCCGCGGGCACCACGAGCCTAGGGGGCATCGCGGAAGCGCTGTCCGGGCCGAGCCAGTCGACCGCCCTGGCGCTGGCCGCCGGTGGTCTCCTGATCGTCGGGTTCTCCTTCAAGGTCGCCGCGGTCCCGTTCCACATGTGGACGCCGGACGTCTACCAGGGCGCCCCGAGCCCCGTGACCGCCTTCATGGCGGCCGGGACGAAGGTGGCGGGGTTCGCGGCTCTGATCCGGGTGACCACCGTGGCCCTGGGCCCGGTCTCGTGGGAGCTGCTCCCGGCCCTGGTTGCTGTCTCCGCTCTGACGATGGTGGTCGGCTCGATCCTGGCGATCGCCCAGGACGACGTGAAGCGGATGCTGGCCTACTCCTCGATCGCCCACGCCGGCTTCGTCCTGGTGGGTGTGGCGGCCGCGAACCAGGAGGGTGTGTCAGGTTCGATGTTCTACCTGGTCGCGTACGCGGCCATGATCCTTGGGTCGTTCGCCGTGGTGATCGTGGTCTCCCGTACGGGAGAGGGCCGCACCTCGCTTCGCGCCTACCGGGGCCTGGCCAGGCGGAACCCGGTGCTGGGCGCCCTGCTGGCGCTGTTCCTTCTGTCACTGGCCGGTATCCCGCCCACGGCCGGGTTCATCGCCAAGGTCCTGGTGTTCGAGGCGGCGGTCCGCGCCGGGCTGGAGGGCCTGGTGGTGGTGGCGGTCCTGGCGAGCGTGGTGGCCGCGTTCTTCTACATCAGGCTTATCGTCCTGGCCTACATGGAGGACCCGGAGGAGACGGAGAGGGTCCCCGCCGAGGCCGCGCCGGGCGTGGCCCTGGGGGTCGCGGCGGCGCTCACGCTGGTCCTGGGCATCCTCCCGGGGCTGCTGCTCGACCCGCTCCAGAACGCGGCGGTGCTGCGATGGTGAGGGACGGTACCATCCGAGGCGTGGTGACCACCTGGCGAGACGTGCGGGCCCCGGACGACCGGCTCGAGGAGGACCTCCGGTCACGGCTCGACCAGGTCGAGGACGCCCTGGCCGCCGCGGTAACCTCGGACGTCCCGCTCGTGTCCGAGGCGGCCGGCTATCTGCTGGCGGCCGGGGGGAAGCGGTTCCGGCCGATGGTGGTCCTGCTCGGCGGGCGGTTCGGGGACCCCGACGACCTCCGACTGGTCCCCGGGGCGGTGGCCATCGAGCTGACTCACCTGGCCACGCTGTACCACGACGACGTGATCGACGAGGCCGACCACCGGCGGGGGATCCCCTCGGCCAACGCGCGGTGGGACAACACGGTGGCCATCCTCACCGGCGACTTCCTGTTCGCCCGGGCCTCGCAGATCGCTTCGGACCTGGGGACCGACGTGACCAGGCTGCTGGCCCGGACCATCGCCGAGGTGTGCGAGGGCCAGATTCGCGAGGCCCAGATCATGGGGCGGATCGAGACCGAGGAAGCCGGGTACCTGGACGTGATTCGTCGGAAGACCGCCTCGCTGATCGGCACTTCCTGCAGGCTCGGCGGCCTGGTCTCCGACGCGGATCCCGAGGTGGTGGAGCGGCTGGAGCGCTTCGGGCGAGCCCTGGGCATGGCCTTCCAGCTCTCGGACGACATCATGGATCTCACCGCCGACCGCGCCGTCCTCGGCAAGGAGCCCGGCGCCGACCTCCGGGAGGGCGTCTACACGCTTCCGGTGATCCACGCCCTCGGGGGATCGGCCCGGCGCGACGAGCTCCGCTCGCTCCTGGCGTCCGGCCCGCCAACCGGCGACCGGCTGGAGGCGGCCCTCGAGATCGTGCGCTCGGATGGTTCCCTGGACCGGAGCCGGGCCGCCGTAGGGGAGGCCGTCCGGGCGGCCCTGGACGAGGCGGCGGGCCTGCCCCCCGGGCCGGCCACCGACGCCCTGGTCCACCTCTCGGGCTTCATCGCGGCCCGCTGTGGGGCGCCGCTCTGAGCGCTGTCTTCGCGGGGCCCCGAGGCCCCCTGGTAGAATCCGAGCTTGAGAAACTATTCACAAAGTCGTGGAGGAGTACTTCCGCTCGTACGGGACGATCCTGGCCCTGGCCGTGGCCGGCGCGGGCCTCGTCGCGGTCGCCGTCCTCCTGGCCCGGGCGGTGGCTCCCCGGCGCCCCCTCCCCGAGAAGCTCACCACCTACGAATGCGGCATCGACCCGGTCGGTGAGGGCTGGTCGCAGAGCCAGATCCGCTACTACATCTACGCCTTCCTGTTCGTCATCTTCGACGTGGAAAGCGTGTTCCTGTTCCCCTGGGCCGTCGTGTTCGAGCGGCTGGGCATGTACGCGGTGGTCTCGATGAGCATCTTCATCCTGATCCTGGGTGCCGGCCTGGTGTACGCGTGGCGGAAAGGGGTGCTCCGGTGGGCCTGATCGAGCGCACCCCGCTGGTCAACCTGCAGCCGGTCAAGTTCCTGCTGAACTGGGGCCGGAAATACTCGCTGTGGGTGATGAACTTCGGCCTGGCCTGCTGCGCCATCGAGCTGATCGCCACCTCCACGTCGAAGCACGACTTCATCCGGCTGGGAGTCATCCCGTTCGCCCACGGGCCCCGGCAGGCCGACCTCCTGGTGGTGGCCGGCACGGTCACCGACAAGATGGCGCCGGCGCTGAAGCGCGTCTACGACCAGATCCCCGATCCGAAGTACACGATCTCGTTCGGGTCCTGCTCGAACTGCGGCGGCCCGTACTGGGACTCCTACTCGGTGACGAAGGGGGTCGATCAGATCATCCCGGTGGACGTCTTCGTCCCCGGATGCCCTCCGCGGCCGGAGGCCCTGCTGCACGGCATCATCAAGCTGCAGGAGAAGATCGCGCACGAAGACATCCGGGAAAAGTGGAGTGGGAAGCTCACCGGGGCCCCTGTCCGCAGCTGAGATCACCGACCGGCTCCGGGCCCGGTTCGGCGAGGATCTCCTGGAGACCTCGGACGCCCTCGACCAGGCCGCGGTCCGGATCGCCCCCGAGCGGTACGTGGAGCTGATCCGGACCCTCCGGGACGACGCCGACTTCGCCTGCGACTTCCTCGACTTCGTGAGCGCGGTCGACCGTGGCGAGGAGGGGCTGGACGTGGTTGTCCAACTTTGGTCGACCGTTCGCCGGCACCAGGTCCGGGTGAAGGTCGCCGCCGGGGCTGAGGAGCCCCGCCTGCCCTCGATCGCCGAGATCTACCCCGGGGCGAACTGGCACGAGCGCGAGACTTGGGAGCTGTTCGGGATCGACTTCGAGGGTCACCCTCAGCTGGTGAAGCTGCTCCTGCCGGAGCAGTTCGAGGGCCACCCGCTCCGCAAGGACTTCGCCCTGACCACCAGGATCGCCAAGCCATGGCCCGGCGAGGAGACCACGGGGGAGGGGCCGGAGTGAGCTTCGTCGACCAGATCTTCTCGAACCTCTGGGTGGTGCTGCTCCTGAAGGTGGCCCTGGTGATGGGTTTCTTCCTGGTGGCTCCCCTGGGAGTGGGGTACGCGGAGCACAAGATCCTGGCCCACATGCAGCACCGGCTCGGGCCCATGGAGGCCGGCCGGTTCCACGGCTGGGCCCAGCTGATCGCCGACGGGGTGAAGTTCATCCAGAAGGAGGACGTCATCCCTCGGGCCGCCGACCGGTGGGTGTTCACGCTGGCCCCCGCGGTCGTGCTCGTGCCCACCATCCTGGTGATCGTGGTGATCCCGTTCGGGCCGGACATCTGGGCGCTCGACCTCGACGTGGGCATCTTCTTCGTCATGGCCATCTCGGCGGTCTCGGTGATCGGCGTGCTCATGGCCGGGTGGGCCTCGGCCAACAAGTTCTCGCTGATCGGCGCGGTCCGGGCCGCGGCGCAGCTGATCGCGTACGAGCTGCCCCTGATCCTGGCGGCCGTGTCCGTGGCCATGCTGGCCGGGAGCCTGTCGCTGGTGGGGATCGTGGAGGGCCAGCGCGACTACTGGTTCGTGCTGGTCCAGCCGGTCGGGCTGGTGATCTTCGTGGTGGCTTCGTTGGCGGAGCTGGTGCGGACGCCGTTCGACATGCCGATCGCCGACTCCGAGATCATCTTCGGGGCGTACACGGAGTACACGGGGCTGAAGTTCGCCTTCTTCCTGCTGGCCGAGTACGGCGGCATCGTGGTGCTGTCGGCCATCGCCGCGGTCCTGTACCTCGGCGGCTACCTGGCCCCGCCGGGCCTCGACTTCATCCCGGCGCCGCTGTGGATGGCCGCGAAGATCGGGGCGCTCTCCTTCCTCATCATCTGGCTCCGGGCCACGTATCCGCGCCTTCGCGAGGACCAGCTCCAGCGGTTCTCGTGGATCGTCCTGATCCCCCTGGCCCTGGTGAACATCCTGGTGACCGCGGTCGTGAAGGTGCTGGTCTGATGGCCACGGAGACCCGGCCCGGCGAGGAGACCACGGAGAACGGCGCCCGGCGCGACGGGGGCATCCCCGGGCTCGGCCTGATCAAGGGGCTGCTGGTCACCCTCCGCCACCTTCTGTCCCGCTCGATCACCCAGCAGTACCCGCACGAGAAGCCCGACCTCCCACCCCGGACCCGCGGCGTGATCGCTCTCAAGCCCGAGAACTGCACCGTGTGCTGGAAGTGCTCCAGGGAGTGCCCCGACTGGTGCATCTACATCGAGTCGCACAAGGAGACCCACCAGCCCGCGTCCGGCGGTCGCGCCCGGTCGGCCAAGGTGCTCGACCGGTTCGCCATCGACTACGCGCTCTGCATGTACTGCGGGATCTGCGTCGAGGTCTGCCCGTTCGACGCGCTGTTCTGGAGCCCGGAGT
Organism: Actinomycetota bacterium; assembly: GCA_050692915.1. Classification (GTDB taxonomy): domain Bacteria; phylum Actinomycetota; class UBA4738; order UBA4738; family CALAEC01; genus CALAEC01. Next base: position 23,305 of record JBOGVU010000019.1, read on the forward strand.
TCGAGTACGCCACGTACGGCATCCAGGAGCTCACCCACGAGAAGGAGAAGCTCTCTGACTGGACCTACACGGTCCTGCCGCCGCCGGAGCTCGAGGAGGGCGCGACCCCCGCCCCCGACACCACCGAGACCGACACCCAGCCCCCCACCTCCGCCACCCCCGTCGCACAGCCCGGCGCCCCCGGCGCCGCACCGACTGGTGCGGCGTCGGCGTCCCCTTCGGCAACAAGAGGTGTTGCCTCCGGGGCCGCCTCCGCCCCCCCCGCTGCAGCGGAAGCGGCCGAGCCGGCACCGGAGGGGACCTCTCCGGTGCCCGGGGCCGGCGAGGCCGCCACCAGCGCGACCTCGGGGGCGGGGGAGCACGTGGAGCCGGACCAGGAGACGCACCAGCGCGTCCTCCAGGAGGAGCTGGACAAGGGGACCGACCGGCGAGTGGCTGAGGGCCGGGCCAAGGCCGCGGCCATCCGGGCCGCCCGGAGCAAGGCCCGGGAGGGCGGAGGTTGACCCTCCAGGAGTGGTTCTTCGCCGCCCTGGCGCTGGTCGGGACGGTCGCGGCGCTACGCCTGGTCACCGCGAAGAACGTGGTGCACGCCGCGCTCTACCTCGTGGTCACCCTCGCCGCGGTGGCGGCCGTCTACCTCCTGCTGGCGGCCGAGTTCGTGGCCTGGGTACAGGTCCTGATCTACGTGGGCGCGATCGTGGTGCTGCTGCTGTTCGGGCTGATGCTCACCCGGGCCCCCATCGGTCTCGAGGTCCTGGACAACCAGCAGCGGGGATCCTCCGCGATCGTGGCGGGGGGGGTCCTGGCCGGCCTCACGATCGTGCTGTGGGACGCGTTCGAAGGCGCGGAGATCGAGCTCAGCACGTCGACCACCGCCAACGTTGGCGAAAACCTGTTCCGCTCGTACATCCTCCCGTTCGAGGTCGTCTCGTTCCTGCTCCTGGCCGCGCTGGTCGGGGCCATCGTCCTGGCCCGCCGGGAGGAGGGATGATCCGGCTCGCGTTCCCGCTCCTGTTCTCCGCGGCCCTGTTCGCCATCGGCGTGTACGGGGTGCTGGCCCGGCGGAACGGCGTCCTGGTGCTGATGTCGATCGAGCTGATGCTGAACGCGGTGAACGTGAACCTCGTGGCGTTCAACCAGTTCCTGAACGATCAGATGTTCACGGGTCAGATCTTCACGCTGTTCGTGATCACCGTGGCCGCGGCCGAGGTCGGGATCGGCCTGGCCATCGTCATCCTGATCTACCGGAACCGCGAGACCATCAACGTCGACGAGGTGAACCTGCTCAAGTGGTGACGAAGGAGGAGATGTCGGCTTCAAGCGCGGCGCCTGTTGACGGCTGGGTCCCCTCCGCGGCTCGCAGACACGCTCGCCGCGGCAGCCCCCCCAGCCTACGCGGCGCCGCGAAGCGGCCGGAGGTCACCGCATGATCGAGCAGGCGTGGCTGATCCCGGTCGTCCCGCTCGTGTCCTTCCTGTTGATCGTCTTCCTTGGGAAGCGGGTGCCGTTGAGGGGGGCGTCGATCGGGATCCTGGCCGTGGGGGCGTCCTTCCTGATGTCCCTCATCGTGTTCCTCGACTTCCTGGGCGGCGCCGAGACGGTGGACGGTTCGGTGACCTGGTTCCGGCTGGCCTCGTTCCAGGTCGAGCTCGGCATGCACGTCGACGGGCTGGCGGCGATGATGTTCGTGGTCGTCACCACCGTGTCCCTGCTGGTGCACGTGTACTCCGTCGGCTACATGGCCGAGGAGCCCCGGTTCTCCTGGTACTTCGCGGCGCTGTCGCTGTTCACGGGGTCGATGCTGACCCTGGTGATCGCGGGCGACCTCTTCCTCCTGCTGGTCGGGTGGGAGCTCGTGGGGATCTGCTCGTACCTGCTGATCGGCCACTTCTGGGAGGAGAAGGAGAACTCGGACGCCGCCATCAAGGCGTTCATCACCACCAGGACCGGCGACGTGCCGTTCGTGTTCGGCATCTTCGTCATGACCATCGCCGCGGGCACCTCGAACATCGAGGGAGCTGCGGCGGCCGTGGAGGGCGGTGGGATCCCCACAGCGGTCGTCACGGCGGGCGCCCTCCTGCTCTTCGGCGGGGCCATCGGAAAGTCCGCGCAGTTCCCCCTCCACGTGTGGCTCCCGGATGCGATGGCCGGGCCCACCCCCGTCTCCGCCCTGATCCACGCGGCCACCATGGTCGTGGCCGGGGTGTACATGGTGGGCCGCCTGTTCACCGTGTTCGCCGCCTCCGAGCAGGCCCTGCTCGTGGTGGCCATCATCGGGTCGATCACGATGCTGATCGCCGCACTCCTGGCCATGGTCCAGGACGACATCAAGCGCGTGCTGGCGTACTCGACCGTCTCCCAGCTCGGCTACATGATCGCGGCGCTGGGGATCGGGGCGTACACCGCGGCGTTCTTCCACCTGTTCACCCACGCGTTCTTCAAGGCCCTGTTGTTCCTGGGGGCCGGATCGATCATCCACGCGGTCCACTCGAACAACATGAGCGACATGGGCGGGCTCCGGAAGCCCCTGCCCACCACATTCTGGACGTTCCTGATCGGCTCGGCTGCGCTGGCCGGCATCCCGCCACTGGCCGGGTTCTGGTCGAAGGACGAGATCATCGCCGACGCGTTCCGGAACGGGCACGAGGTGGTGTGGCTGGTGGCCATCGTCACCGCCCTGCTCACGGCCTTCTACATGACCAGGGCGATCTGGCTGACGTTCTTCGGCGAGTACCGGGGCCACGGCCACCCCCACGAGTCGCCGGCGGTCATGACCGTCCCGCTGGTCATCCTGGCCGGCCTGTCGGCGGTGGCCGGGTTCTTCGGCGGGCCGTTCGTCGAGGGTGGCTTCCGCGGCCTGGTGCACTTCGGCGAAGAGGTGCACGCGGCGGGGTTCGACGTCGGCCTGGCGGCCCTGTCCGTCGGCCTGGCCCTGGCCGGCGTCCTGCTGGGGACGGCCCTGTACCGCACGCATCGGGCCCGGGACCCGCTCACCCGGCTGGGGCCGGTGTACACAGTTCTGGAGCGGAAGTACTACCTCGATGACATCTACCTGAAGGGGATCGTGCGCCCGATCCAGTACTCGGTCTCGAGGTTCGTGAACTGGACGAACCAGCGCCTCCTCGACGGGCTCGTGAACGGCTCGGCGTGGCTGACCCGGCGGTTCGGCTCGGGCACCGACGCCGTGGACCGTTACGTGGTGGACGGTGCGGTGAACCGGGTGGCCATCGGCGCCGGGTGGACCGGGGGCCTGCTCCGCTACATCCAGTCCGGCAACGTGCAGCGGTACGCGGTCATCCTGTTCGCAGGCGTGGCCATCCTCGCCGTGATCTACACCAGGATCTGATGGAGGGACGATGAGCTTCGACGACTGGGCGATCACCCTGGCGGTGTTCCTGCCGACGCTGGGCGCGCTGGTCGTGGCCCTTGTGCCCGGGGACCGCGACAGGCTGACCCGCAGCCTGGGCATCCTGTTCACCGCCATCCCGCTGGCCATCGGGGTGGCCATGCTGTTCGGGTTCGACGCGCACGCGCCGGGAGCGTTCGGGGCTGCCGACGCCCGGGGGGCGCTGCAGTTCAGCGTGGACGCTTCGTGGATCTCGGTGATCGAAGCCCGGTACTTCGTGGGCATCGACGGCGTCAGCCTGCCGCTGTTCGAGCTGACGCTCCTGCTCGGCTTCCTCTGCATGATCTACACGTGGCGGTACCTGCCCGAGCCCGGCCGTCCGAAGGCGTTCGTGGCCCTGCTGCTGCTCCTGCAGACCGGGATGGCCGGGACGTTCGTGGCCTTCGACCTGGTGCTGTTCTTCGTGTTCTGGGAGCTCGTGCTGGTCCCCATGTACTTCCTGATTGGGCTGTGGGGCGGTCCGAACCGCGAGTATGCGGCCATCAAGTTCTTCCTGTACACGCTGTTCGGCTCGGTGTTCATGCTGCTGGGCTTCCTGGCGATGTACTTCAGGGCCGATCCCCACACGTTCGACATGATCGCCCTCCAGGGGGCGGGGTTCGACCGAACGTTCCAGCTGGTGGTGTTCGCCGCGATGTTCCTCGGCTTCGCCATCAAGGTTCCCATGTGGCCCTTCCACACCTGGCTGCCCGATGCCCATACCGAGGCGCCCACGGTCGGCTCGGTGATCCTGGCCGGGGTCCTGCTGAAGATGGGGACCTACGGCTTCGTGCGGATCGCGCTCCCGATCCTCCCGGACGCGGCCAGGGTATGGGCGCCGTGGATCGGCGTGCTGGCGGTCATCGCCATCGTGTACGCGGCCCTGGCCTGTCTGGCCCAGCGTGACCTGAAGCGCCTCATCGCGTTCTCCAGCGTCGGGCACATGGGGTTCGTCATGCTCGGCATCGCCACGCTGACCGACGTGGGGATCAACGCGGCGATCTACGGGATGGTGGCGCACGGCGTGATCACCGGGATGCTGTTCTTCCTGGCCGGCTCGGTGCACGAGCGCTACCACACTCGCGAGATCGCGGAGATCGGCGGTGGCATGCTCCAGAAGGTGCCGTTCCTGGCGTCGATCCTGGCCTTCACGGCGATCGCCTCGCTCGGCCTGCCGGGCCTGGCCGGGTTCTGGGGGGAGGTCATGGCCCTCCTGTCCTCGTACAGCCCCGCGGAGGGCCTGTCCCTGGGCCTGTACCGCACCTTGATGGTGTTCGGCGGCGTGGGCACGATCCTCACCGCCGGCTACTTCCTGTGGATGCTCCAGCGGGTGAACCTGGGCACGGTCCCCGAGCGGTGGCAGGCGAAGGACCTGGCCGACGTCAACGCCGTCGAGTACGTGTCGTGGTCGCCACTGCTGGTTGGGATCCTCCTCCTGGGGGTGGCCCCGGTGCTCATCTTCGGGATCACGAACGACGCCGTGGCCACGCTGACGGGGCTGTTCTAGTTGCCGGACATCGACTACCACGCGATCGCCCCGGAGCTGATCCTGTCCGGGACCATCATTCTGGTCCTGCTGGCCGACCTCGGGTTCCGGGCGGAGCGGAAGTGGTTCGGGGGGGTGCTTTCGTTCCTGGGCTGCGGGGGCGCCCTGGCCGTGGAGCTCACGCTGATCGGGGAGACGCGGTCCTCGTTCGGGGGAACGTACGTCTCCGACCCTTTCGCGGTCCTGTTCAAGTCCTTCTTCCTCATCGTGGCCCTGGCGGTCGTGCTCCTTTCCCTCCGGTACTTCCGCGACGGGCGCTTCTACCAGGGCGAGTACTACTTCCTGCTGCTGTCCTCGTTCCTGGGGATGCTGACGATCTCGTCCTCGCGGGACCTGCTGATGCTGTTCATCTCCCTGGAGCTGGTGACCGCGCCGGGGTGGCTGATGGCCGGGTTCCGGAAGCGCGACCCTCGCTCGAACGAGGCCTCGCTGAAGTTCTTCCTGATCGGGATCCTGTCGACCGCCGTGATGCTGTACGGGATGAGCCTGATCTACGGCGTCACCGGATCGCTGGTGCTCTCCGAGATCGCCGGCGAGCTCGGAGGTGAGCCCCAGCCCATCGCCATCGCCGCCGTGCTGTTCGTTGTGGCCGGGTTCGCCTTCAAGGTGTCGTCCGTCCCGTTCCACTTCTGGGCCCCCGACACGTACGAGGGATCGCCGATCCCCGTGGCCGCGTTCCTGTCGGTGGCGTCGAAGGCGGCGGGGTTCGCGGGCCTGCTCCAGCTCATGTTCCTGGGGTTCCGGCCGCTGGCCGAGTTCTGGTCGCCGGTGTTCGCGGTCCTGTCCGTGCTCACGATGACCGTGGGGAACTTCGTCGCGCTCCAGCAGCGGCAGGTGGTCCGGCTGCTGGCGTATTCGAGCATCGCCCAGGCCGGGTACATCCTGCTCCCGTTCGCGCTGGTGGGGTTCGGGGCGGACCCGCTGGCTTTCGAGTCCGCGGTCCTCTACATCCTGATCTACGCCGTGATGAACCTGGGCGCGTTCGCCGTGGTGGTGGCCCTGGCCCGCGAGGCCCCGGGCGCCCTCGTGGCGGACTTCGCCGGCCTGTGGCGGAGCCGACGAGCGCCGGCCCTGGCCATGGCCATGGCCCTGTTCCTCCTGTCGCTAGGGGGCATCCCGCCGCTGGCGGGGTTCTGGGCGAAGTTCCGGATCTTCCAGGCAGCCATCTCCGCGGGTCAGGCGTGGCTGGCCGTGGTCATGGTGATCAACTCCGTGGTGAGCCTGTACTACTACGTGGCCATCGTCCGGGAGATGTTCTTCGTGGACGTCCCGGGCGCCCGCCGGCTCCGGGCCCCGCTGGGCGTGGCCGGGGTGGCGGCCCTGTCGGCGTTCGCGGTGGTGGCGGTGGGGATCTTCCCCGACCTGTTCGCCCGGTTCCCCTCCGGCGTGGCCCTCCCGTAGGTGAACCTGTACCGGCCTCCGCGCCGCGGCCCGATCATGGCCATCGTCCTCCTCTCCGTTGGCTTCGTGGCCTCGACGGCGATCGCCGCGTGGCAGTCCGTCGAGCTCCGGCAGGCGGAGCGGCGGATCGAGGAGCTGGAGGCGGGGGAGGGAGGCGGCGGGATCTTCGGCGACCTCCAGGACGCGTTCGAGGATCTCGAGGGCGCGTTCGAGGAGGGTCTCGGCGCACTCGGCGGAGACACCGGGGAGCTCCTCGAGTGCCTCCTCCCGGAGGAGCCGTACGCCGCGGCCCCGATCGGCGATCTCCCGCCCCGCGAACAGGTCACGGCGATCGCGGAGGCGGTCGAGGAGCTCCGGGAGCTCGATTTCCGGGAGCCCGTGGAGCCTAGGTTCCTATCGCCGGACGAGATCTCGGCACGGGTCCGGGAGCTGTTCCTGGAGGAGTACACGGCGGCCGCCGGCGACGCGGAAAGCCGGATCCTCGCGGCGCTGGGCGCCGTCCCGGCTGGGACCGACCTGCGGAGCCTCCGGGCGGATCTCCTGGGGTCGCAGGTGGCCGGTTTCTACGACCCCGAGACCGGCGAGCTGGTGGTGCGGCAGGCCAGGGCTGAGCTGACGGTGAACGACCGCGTGGTCCTGGCCCACGAGCTCGACCACGCCCTCACCGATCAGGCCCTCGATCTGCCGCTACCGGACGACCTTCGCGCCGGGCGAGAGGACGCGGACCTGGCCGCCACGGCGCTGGTCGAGGGGGACGCCACCATGCTGATGCAGCGCTACGCGGCCTCGCTGTCCCTCGAGGACCAGCTCGGCAGCCTCGACCAGGCCTCGATCCTCGACGCGGTCCAGGCCGAGGCCGATCTCGCAGAGCTACCGCCCTACCTCCAGGCCGAGTTGCGGTTCCCGTACGAGGCCGGCCTGTCGTTCGCGTGTGACCGGTACGCGGCAGGCGGGTGGGACGCCGTGGACGCCGCCTACCGTGACCCTCCCGGCAGCAGCGTGGAGATCCTGTTCCCGGAGCGCTCCCCGGCGGCTCCTTCTCCCGTCAACGTGCCCGGCCTCCTGCTCGGGCCCTGGGAGCGGGTCACGACCAGACAGCTGGGGGCCGCTCAGCTGTTGTGGCTCCTGGAGGCGCCCGGAGGGGACCCGGCGGAGGGTCTGGCGAACGCGAGGACCACGGTCGGGGAATGGATGGGGGGCAGCCTGGAGCTGTGGCGACGGGGGCCGGACAGCGCCGTCGGAATGGTGATCGCGGACCGCCCGGGAGGCCCTTCGCTCTGTGAGGTGGTGGCCGAGTGGTACCGGCGCTCCTTCGATGACGACGACGAGGGGCGCGACGAGGGCTACGAGGTCGTGACCGACGGCCCCGTGCAGGACGCCGTGGTCGGCTGCTTCGAGGACGAGGTTCGGCTCGGGATCGCCCCCGACCTCGGCACGGCCGCTGCGCTCGTCGGGTGACGGCCGCCGAAAGCGGAGGAGGCGGTACCATCGATGGGGATGAGAGAGAGGACCCGATGATCGGCATCAACCGAATCAAGTCCTGGCTGCTGATCGCCACGCTGGCCGGCCTGTTCGTGGCCGTGGGCGCGCTGATCGGCGGCGGCCAGGGGGCCACCATCGCGCTGGGACTGGCGCTGGTGTTCAACTTCGTCATGTACTGGTCGAGCGATCGCATCGCCATCGCCGCCACCCGCTCGAAGCCGGTGACCGAGGCCCAGGCCCCGGACCTGTACGCCATCGTCCGGGAGCTGGCCGTGGAGGCCCAGGCGCCCATGCCCCGGATCTTCGTGAGCGAGATGGCCCAGCCGAACGCCTTCGCCACCGGACGGAACCCCGAGCACGCCGCGGTGTCGGTGACCCGGGGGATCCTGGAGATCCTGGACCGTCGGGAGCTGCGGGCGGTCCTGGCCCACGAGCTCTCGCACGTGATGAACCGGGACATCCTGGTGTCCACGATCGCCTCCGCCATCGCCTCCGCGTTCACGTACCTCGCCTACATGGCGTTCTTCTTCGGCGGGGATGACGACGAGAGCCCGCTCGGCATCGTGGGGTTCCTCCTGATCTGGCTGGTCGCTCCGCTCGCCGCCGGGCTGATCCAGATGGCGGTGTCCCGATCCAGGGAGTACCAGGCCGATGAGTCCGGGGCCATGCTGTCCCACGACCCCGAGGCCCTGGCCAGCGCGCTCCTCAAGCTCGAGGTGACGTCGAAGCGGGTACCGGCCCCGGTGAACCCGGCCCAGGCCCACCTGTTCATCGTTAACCCCCTCCGCGCCGGCGGGGTTGCCACGCTGTTCTCCACCCATCCTCCAACGGAGGACCGGGTGCGTCGGCTCAAGGAGCTGGCGGGAACGGTCCGATAATCGGACGGAGCGGCCGAGCCGGTCGCGACCGGGAGGGATTTGGCGGCCCCGTGAGGAATAGGTACGCTGGGCTCGCCTCTCTGGGGGGCCCAAGCACAACATGAGGACCGTCGTCAGGATCGCGGGCTTCGTCGCCCTGCTGCTGGGTCAGCAGGTCCTGGCCCCGATGACCGGGTCCGCCCAGATCGACCCGTGCAACCCCATCCCCATCCCCGGCCTGTGCGAACAGCCCGTCCCCTCGCCGAGCCCCAGCCCTGTCCCCGACCCCGGCGGCATCGTCCCGGGAGGAGGTGGCGGTGGCGGCGGGGGCGGTGCCGGCGGCATCATCGGCGGCGGGGGAGGGGGCGGCGGAGGCGGACAGGGACCTCAGGGAGAACCGGCGGAGCCCCAGCCCCCGCTCCAGCCGCCCACGCCCACGGGCCCCTTCGCTGTGTCCTCGCCGAACAACACGCAGGAGCTCGTCGATCTCCTCGCGCAGCTCGACCGCTTCGGGATCCCGCTCGAGGATGGCCTACTGCGAGTGGTGGGACCGTTCCCCGTGGCGGGCCTGGCGTACTGGAACGACGACTGGCACGCCTGCCGGGATGGGTGCACCAGGTTCCACGAGGGCCTCGATATCTTCGCCCTGTCCGGCACCCCGCTCGTGTCCATAGCCGACGGGTTCGTGAGCCAGAAGCTCGTCGGGGACCTGTCGGGGACCTCGATCGAGATCACCGACGACCAGGGCGTGCAGTACTTCTACGCGCACCTGTCGGCCTGGGCGGAACCGATCCAGGTGGGCGACCGCGTCGACGTGGGCCAGGTGATCGGCTACGTGGGGAACACCGGCAACGCCATCACCACCCCGCCGCACCTTCACCTCGAGGTGCAGCCCGGGGGCATCCCGGTCCCTCCCAAGCCGTTCGTGGACCGGTGGCTCGAGGTGGCCGTGGCCAAGGCCCAGGCGCTCGTGGCCCGGTACACGGGCGAGCGGGTCCCCGCGGGCTCTGACTTCCGGCTGACCCGGCTCTTCGACCTGACCGGAGGAGCGGACGGGCTCGAGGCCAGCGCCCAGCGCCTGCTGGCCCTGGCCGGGATCCAGCCGAGCGTGACCTCGTTGGCGATGGCCCGCCGCCTCCTGGGCCAGATGGCCTGGGAGATCGACTGGGCCGGACAGGCCGACGCCGAGCTGGCCGCTTTGGCCCAGCAGTACGGCGGACTCCTCGGGGCCCAGGACCTGTCGCTGGCCTCGCCGTGGGCCCCGCTGGGGGTCGCACAGCTGCCGACCGAGCTGGACCTGGGCGGCTTCCTCCAGGCATTCCCCGGCGAGTTCCCGGTCCCGGTCGGTGAAGTCCCGGGAGGTCTTCCCGGGGCGGTACCGGGAGCGGCGCCGGAGGCCTCGCCGAGCCCCCAACCGAACGCACCCCCGACGTCCCAGCCGAGCCTCCCGCCGAGTCCACCGGGTGGAGGTCTGGGCGGTGGGTTGGGTGGCCTGTTCGACGGCGAGCGCGACTAGCGGTAGTTCGTGAACTGCAGCGGGATGCCGAAGTCCCGCTCCTTCAGGTCGGCGATCACCAGCTGGAGGTCGTCCTTCGCCTTCGCGGTGACCCGAATCTGATCCCCCTGGACCTGGGTCTGGACCTTCAGGCCGAGTGCCTTGATCGCCTTGTTGATCTCCCGGGCCTTCTCGTCGGAGATGCCCCGGTTGATGTTGACGGCCTGGCGGTAGGTGCCCTTGGCGGCCGGGAGCGCCGGCCCTTCGTGGAGGGCCTTCAGGGAGACCTGGCGCCGGACCATCTTGTCCTTCAACACTTCGACCGCGGCCCGGAGGCGATCCTCGGTCGAGGATCGCAGCTCGATCAGGTCCTCGTCCTGCTCGATCGA
>JBOGVU010000020.1:0-33169 GCA_050692915.1 Actinomycetota bacterium
ATCGTGTCCAGCTCGTCCAGGAACACCAGGCACGGGGCCCGGTCCTTGGCCTGCTGGAACAGCTCCCGGACCCGGGCTGCCCCCAGTCCCACGAACATCTCCACGAACTCCGAGCCCGACATGAAGAAGAAGGGAACCTTGGCCTCACCGGCCACGGCCCGGGCCAGGAGCGTCTTCCCGCAGCCGGGCGGTCCGAGCAGGAGGACACCCTTGGGGATCCGGCCCCCGAGCCGCTGGTACTTCTTCGGGTTCTCCAGGAACGCCACGATCTCCCGGAGCTCCTCGACGGCCTCGTCCACCCCGGCCACGTCGTCGAAGGTGGTCTTGAGGTCCTTGCGGTCGTAGATCTTCACTCCGCGCTTGCCGAGGTTGAGGGCGCCCGCGGCCCCCCCGCCGGCCATCCGGCGGAACACGAACCCCCAGATCGCCACGAGCACCAGGATCGGGAGGATCCACGAGAACAGGAAGTTGGAGAAGGCGGAGGGCTGCTGACCTGTGAACGTCACCCCGTTCTCCCGCAGGAGGGCCTGAAGCTCCTGATCCTCGATGCCCGGGACCCGAGTGGTCACGAACCCGGGCCCCTGGTCTCCCTGGAGCTGGCCGGTGACCTGCGTCTCGGAGATGGCCACCTCCTCCACCCGGCCCTGCTCCACGAGGTTCAGGAACCGCGAGTACTCGATCTCCTCTGGCTGGGGGACCAGCGCGCTCTGAATCACGAGCAGGAGCACCGCGCCGAGCAGGACGTAGCCCAGCGTGAAGCGCCACCGGCGACTATCCCCGCCTCCGGATCCGAAGTCGAAGCCCTGCCAGCGCCCCTTGCGTCTATCGTCGTTGGCCATGAGTCCTCTTCCCCCCCGAGAGGGGTCCCACCAATGTTCCCACATCACGGCGGTATCCTGGCCGGCGTGAGCGATAGGCAGGTGGTGGACCAGGGGCGCCTGGACGAGCGGTTCGAGCGGGAGGCCATCCCGCTCCTGTCCGAGCTGTACGGGGGAGCCCTCAGGCTGACCCGGAACCCCTCGGACGCCGAGGACCTCCTCCAGGAGACCTTCCTTCGGGCCTACCGCGGCTTCGCCTCCTTCAAGGAGGGGACGAACCTCCGGGCCTGGCTCTACCGGATCCTCACGAACGCCTTCATCAACATCTACCGGAAGCGGCAGCGGGAGCCCCAGACGATCTCCGACAGCGATGTCGAGGAGTGGTACCTGTACGACAAGCTCGGCCCGGAGGGCGCCGAGGCCTCGGCCGAGGCCCAGGTGCTGGAGTCCCTCCCCGACGAGGATGTCCAGGAGGCCCTGGCGAGCCTGCCCGACCAGTTCCGGCTGGCGGTCCTCCTGGCCGACGTTGAGGGGTTCAGCTACAAGGAGATCGCGGAGATCCTCGAGGTGCCGATCGGCACCGTGATGTCCCGGCTGCATCGGGGAAGAAGGGCCCTGGAACGGCGGTTGTGGGATGTGATGCGTGATCGAGGCCTGGTGACCTGATGGACTGCGAGCGGGCGCTTGAGGAGCTCGAGGCCTACCTGGACGGCGAGCTGGCCGAGCCGGGCCGGGCCGAGCTGGTGCGCCATCTCTTCGGGTGCGCCAGCTGCTTCGACCGGGGCGAGTTCCGCATGGCTGTCCGGGAGATCGTCCGCCGGAAGTGCGGCGTGGAGGCCGAACTTCCCCAGCGGGTCGTTGTGCGGATCCGGCGGTTGATCTCGGGCGAGATCGATCCCGGCTAGAGCCGACGAAACCGAACACCCCCTCGGCGTCGAATACCGGGGCAGAGGGGGCGGGTCCAGGGACGGGCCCGGTGGCCATGAAGGGAACCAGACCGGGGCGGATGCCCCGACCGTCGAGGACCGTGGACGACGCCGAGCGGGTGTGTGAAGTCCCTGAGTGCTCGACGAAGCTCTCCAGGTACAACGTCCGGACTAGGTGCTGGCAGCACACCGAGATCGCCTTCCCCAACTACCGGGGACGGCGCCTGGCCCCGGAGTCCTGAGCAGAGCAGAGCAGGCCAAGACGGCCATCCGGGCCAGGAAGTCCTATCCAGACCGGCACCTCGAACCACCTCTCTCGCCTTATACTTGTCAGCAGACCGGGCGAGTGCACGAACGGGAGAGAGGGAGGGACGCATGGCGCAGTCCAAGGGTGCCGAGTATCTGAAAACGGCGGAGGTCGCCGACATCCTCCACGTGTCGCCGAAGACGGTGACCAGGTGGGCCAAGGACGGCAAGCTTCCGCACTCGCGGACCCTGGGAGGCCATCGCCGGTTCCCAGCTTCCTCGATCCGGAAGCTGGCCGAGGGGCTCATCCAGGTCGGCCAGGCCGAGTAAGACCGTCCCGACCGGGCTGCGGTGGCGAGACCGGTGAGCGAGCCACGGTCGTCGCGGCCGGCCATGCCTCGGGGGTACGGCATCGCCTCGGGGAAGGAGGGCCTGCTGCCGTGGTCCTGGGCGGAGAAGCGGCTGGTGGCGTCCCGGAACTACTGGATCGTCAGCGCTGACCCGGAAGGGCGGCCCCATGCCATGCCGGTCTGGGGCCTGTGGCTGGCAGGGGCTGTGTGGTTCAGCAGCGACCGGGCTTCCCGGAAAGCCCGCAACATCGCCGTACGGCCGGGGATGGTGGTCCACCTGGAGAGCGGCGACGAGGTTGTGATCGTCGAGGGCGTCGCCGAGGAGGTCACCGAGCGGGCCGAGCTGGAGCCGTTCGCCCGGGCGTACCAGGAGAAGTACGGGTTCGGGATGGACCTCGACCAGCCGATCGGGCTTGTCTACCGGGTCCGCCCGCGCACCGTGCTGGGCTGGCTGGAGAAGGAGTTCCCCTCGACGGCAAGCCGGTGGCGGTTCGACTAGGACGGCGGCGGCCCGGGGGCTTCGACCTTGTCCGGGACGGCGTCCACGGCCATGGCCAGCCAGGCCTGCTCCGCCTTCCGCTGCTTCACGGCTCCCAGCCAGCCGCCGGACATGGCCCCGGAGCCCGTGCCCCGGCTGTGCACGTCGAGGGTGATCCCGGTACCGTCGGCGCCACCCGCCGCAGTGACCACGATCCGCATCGGCATCTTCATCTTGTTGCGGAACCCGCCGGCCAGGTAAGCGGACTTCACGCTGCCGCCCACGTCGATCGACAGGAGCCCGGGTCGGCTCTCCACGGTGGTCCCGCCCTGGGCCTGCAGGGCCTGTTCGATCGCCGACCGCACCGTCTCCTCGCCGGCGGTGCTCTGAACGTGGGCCTCGGCCACCCCAGCAGGGTAGCCGCGCGGTCTCGCGGCCAGCAAGCCGGGAGACTCCGGCGGTCGAGCCCGGGAAAACTTGGGGCTACGGTCCTCCGGCGACGTCTAGGCGTCCTCGATCGCCACGGCGTACAGGCCGTCGTCCCGCTCCTCCAGGGTGACCCGCACGGGGAGCTCCTGGGCGCGGTGTTCCTCGAGGTGCTCGAGTTCGAAGCCGTAATCCCGCTCCCGGTCGATCCGGATGTCGTATCGCTGACCCTCCACGTCGACAGTGAAGCCGGTGATCGGGCCGCGGTCGCTCTGCTCTAGCGCGGTGATCAGGCCGGTCACCTCAGCCGGGGTCTCGGGCTCGGCCGAGCATGCTGGGGACAGCAGGATCGTCATGGCCAGGATCGCAGCGAGCCGCATCCACGTATCCTGCCCCAGCCGGTGCCGCGGGGGAAGCGGGAGCCTTGCCCGCGCCTTCGTTCGCATGTCCGGGCGGGTGTCGTGCACCACCTGAGGACGGCACCTGGCTGGATGCCCGCGCCGGCCAGGGTCCGGCTACGGGGAGGACGGCCTGGTCCAGGAGGGGGACGTGATCGCGGTCGTGGAGTGACCGCGCGCTAGCATGAAGCGGTGAGCACGGTCCGCTCCGAGCCCGGCGAGGTGTGGCGGATCACCTTCGACCGCCCCGAGGCCCGGAACGCGGTCACCGCGGAGATGCTCGCGAACCTGGCCGCCGCCCTGGGCGACGCGGCCGCCGACCCCGAGGCCCGGGTGGTGCTCCTGGCCGGCGAGGGCGGGCACTTCTGCGCCGGGGCCGACCTCGCCGAGGTGGGGAGGGCCCCGGGGGCAGACGGGCTCGGATACGGGCGCGTCCTGGAGGGGGTCTTGGCGTCCCTGGCCGATCACCCCTTGCCGGCGGTGGCCCGGGTGGAGGGAGCGGCGCTGGGCGCCGGCTGCCAGCTCCTGGTGGCCTGCGACCTGGCCGTGGCGGCGGAGGACGCCAGGATCGGCGTGCCGTCGGCCCGGCTGGGGATCGTCATCCCCTTCGAGAGCATCGAGCGCCTGGTGCTGGCCGTGGGGCCTCGCCGGGCCGCCGACCTGCTGATCACGGGGCGGGAGGTCTCCGGCCGGGAGGCCGCCGCATGGGGCCTGGCCACCGAGGCCGTGCCCCCGGACCGCGTGGCCGGCCGGGCCGAGGAGGTGGCCGAGCTGGTGGCGTCCTCGGCGCCGCTCTCGGTACGAGGCTCGAAGCGGGCCATCGCCGCGGTCCTCCGGAAGCTGTCCATCGACCGGGAGACCGAGGGCTACCGCCTGGCCGAGGTCGACCTGATGGCCGCGGACGTGCTGGCCAGCGAGGACCTCGCCGAGGGGCTCCGGGCCCGCAAGGAGCGGCGCCCCCCGAGGTTCCGAGGGACCTGATGGCCGGTAGGCTCACGGCTCGCAGCCCGCTGGACGACCGGGCACCCGAGGTGATCCGCCTGCTCAAGGAGGCCTATCCCGAGGCCAGTGTGGCCCTCCGGTTCTCGAACCCCCTGGAATGCCTGGTGGCCGTGATCCTGTCGGCGCAGGCCACCGACAAGAAGGTGAACGAGGTCACCGAGACGCTCTTCCAGAAGTATCGGACGCCCCAGGACTACTTGGGGGTGCCGGAGGCCGAGCTCGCCGCGGACCTGAAGCCCACCGGCTTCTTCAACCAGAAGACCAGGGCGGTGCGGGGGGCGTGCGGCATGATCGTCGAGGAGTTCGACGGGAAGGTCCCGGACTCCATCGCCGACCTCGTGAAGCTCCCCGGCGTGGCCCGGAAGACCGCGAACATCGTCCTCGGCAACGCCTACCCGGACAAGCTGCGCACCGATCCCGACGTCGGCGTCGCCGTGGATACCCACGTGCGCCGGGTCTCCCAGCGGCTCGGCTTCACCGAGCAGAAGGACCCGAACAAGGTCGAGCGCGACCTGATGGAGGTCCTCCCCAGGGAGGACTGGTTCGGCTTCACCTACGTCCTGATCGATCACGGCCGGGCGGTATGCAAGGCTCCCACCCCCCGGTGCGAGGAGTGTCCCGTGAGCCACCTGTGCCCCTCCAGCCGCGTGTAGGACCGGGTCGGACGGGCCGATACCCTACGGTGACGTGATCGGCCAGTCGTTCGGCTCGATGCTCGAGGCGGCCAGGGGTGGCGAGCCCTGGGCGCTCGAGGCCATCTACCGTGACCTGGCCCCTGCCGTGCTCGGCTACCTCCGGGGCCAGCGGGCCGTCGAGCCCGAGGACCTCACCTCCGAGGTGTTCGTGGGCGTGGTCCGGGGCCTCCGGGGTTTCCAGGGGGACGAGCGGGGCCTCCGGTCCTGGGTCTTCTCCATCGCCCACCGCCGCCACATCGACGAGCGCCGCCGCCTGGCCCGGAGCCGGGAGGACGCGGTCGATCCATCGGCCCTGGCCGGGCCACTGGCCGGATCGGCGGTCGGGGACGTTGAGGACGAGGCGGCCGCTCGGCTCGGCGAGGGGTGGGCGGTGCGGGCGCTCGACGTCCTCACCGAGGACCAGCGCTCGGTCCTCCTCCTCCGGGTCCTGGCCGACCTGTCCGTTGAGGAGGTGGCCCGCCTCCTGGGGAAGCGACCAGGGGCGGTCAAGACCCTCCAGCGGCGGGCCCTAGCCTCCCTGGCCCGGCACCTCGAGCGGCAGGGCGTTTCCTGATGCGCCCCCAGGACGATTACCAGGGTGAGATGGACCGAGTGGATCCCCGCCTGATCGAAGCGGCCCTTCAGGGCCGCGAGACCGGAGAGCCCGCCCTCGACCGGGCCGCGCTGCTGGTGGCCGATCTCCGCCGTGTCCTCATCGAGGAGACCCTGCCTGAGGCGGCCGGGCACCTCGAAGCCATGGCCGTGGCGGCCCGGGACGAGGTGCGGGGATCCGCTCCGGTCCTCTCGAATCGCCGGGCGGCCCGCCGGCGGCGGCTGGCCAGCATGCCCCTGGCCGCGGCGCTGGTCCTGGGGACCGGCCTGGCCTGGGGGGCGGGAACCCTTCCCGAGCCCGCGTCGGACAGGGCAGAGGAGGCCGTGGCCGCGGGCCAGGAGCGAAGCGATGCCGGTACCGAGGCGGAAGAAGTCACCGAAGTCACCGAGGGACCCGAGGGGGCCACCCACGGGGAGGAGGTCTCGGCGGTGGCCACGGACGACTCGCTACAGGGCTGCGAGAAGGGGATGGCCGTCTCGGAGGTGGCCGCCTCGAAGGGAAACAAGCAGGGCCCGGGCCACGACCCCTGCGCCAAGGGCGACGATGGGAAGGCTCGCGGCCAGGAGGCTTCCGCCAAGGGCAAGCAGACCGCCGAGGACGCCAGGGCCAAGTCCAAGGCCAAGGCCCAGGCGGGCAGTGGGCCCCCCGAGGGCGCCGGGCCTCCCGATAAGGCCGGCTCCCAGGGCGCCGGGAGCGGAACGGGCAAGCCCTAGCCGGCCCGCCCGGCGAGCCGCCAGGCCGCCGGGAGCAGGCCGGCGGCCAGCAGCAGCTTCAGGGTATCCCCGAGCACGAAGGGGTACAGGCCGAGCTCCAATGCCTCCGCCGAAGGCACATCGATCGAGGCCGCCAGCCACGGCACCCCCACCAAGTAGATCACGATGTTCCCCAGCAGCATGACGCCGAGTGAGGACCGGATGCCCCGGTCCCAGCCTCGGTTCGCCAGCCACCCGCACAGCCCCGCCGCCACGATGAACCCCCACAGGTAACCTCCGCTGGCTGTGGCCAGCGTGAGGAGGTCCAGCCCGCCCCGGCCCTCCGCCGCGAACGGCAGCCCGACCGCGATCTGGGCCAGGTAGAGGAGCAGGGTGAGGATCCCCAGGCGCCACCCGTAGGCCGTCCCCACCACCAGGACCCCCAGCGTCTGGCCGGTGATGGGGACCGGCGTGAACGGCAGAACCACCACGATCTGGGCCAGCGCGGCGATCAGCAGGCTCCCCCCCACGACGAGGGCTGCGTCGACGGCCAGCGAGCCGGCCCGGGTGCGGGGCCGGGGGAGGGTCTGGGCGAGCGCGGTCACGGGTCCTCCTCGGTCGAACGGTCTGGGCGAGTTGTAGTGGAGGGCGGGCCGGGCCCGCAAGTCCTACCATCGCGCAGTGCCCCCCGACGACCACATCCGGCGGAACCGAGGGTCCTGGGATTCGGCCGCGGCCGAGTTCGCCGAGCCGGGCCGGGAGAACTGGGCCTCCGAGGAAGAGCGCTGGGGGATCTGGCGGGTCCCGGAGTCGGAGGTCGGCCTCCTCCCGGAAGCCCTCGAGGGGAAGGACGTCGTCGAGCTCGGCTGCGGGACCGGCTACGTCTCGGCCTGGCTGGCCAGGCGTGGGGCCCGTCCGGTGGGCATCGATCTCGCCCAGAACCAGCTGGCTTCGGCGGCTGGCTTCCAGCGGGAGTTCGGGCAGCGGTTCCCGCTGATCCAGGGCGACGCCGAGCGCGCTCCCTTCCGCGACGGGAGCTTCGACCTCGCCATCAGCGAGTATGGCGCCGCCATCTGGTGCGACCCGTACCGATGGATACCTGAGGCCGCGCGACTCCTGCGCCCGGGCGGTGAGTTGACCTTCCTGGGGAACGCCACGCTCCTGATGATGTGCGTCCCCGACCTGGAGGCGGACGGCGCGGCCGGCGACCGGCTGATTCGGCCGCTGTTCGGGATGCACCGGTTCGAGTGGCCGGACGATCCCAGCGTGGAGTTCCATCTGAGTCACGGCGACTGGATCCGGCTGCTGCGTTCGAGCGGGTTCGAGGTCACCGACCTGATCGAGATCCGTCCGCCCGAGGGTTCGAGAACGCGCTACCCCTTCGTCACGCTCGAGTGGTCGCGACGGTGGCCGTGCGAGGAGGTGTGGAAGGCCCGGAAGCTCGGGTGACCGTCAGCCGGCGATTGCGACCCGTCGTGCGGCTGCGGCGGCCTCGCGTCGGCGAGCCCTTCGTAGCGCCCGACGCTCCTCCTCCGACAGCCCGCCCCACACGCCGGCGTCCTGTCCGGTGGCCAGGGCCCACTCCAGGCACTGAACGCGGACCTCGCACTGCATGCAGACGCTCTTGGCCGCTTCGATCTGGGCGGCGGCGGGGCCGGTGGTCCCCACCGGGAAGAAGAGTTCGGGATCCTCGTCCTTGCATCGTGCCCGATGAACCCACTCCATCCGAATCCCCCAATTCGGCCGGCTTCCCCAGCGGTACTCGAGCGACTCGGAGGACGGAATCCCCGAGTGACGGGGCCGAAGTATAGTGACGGCCGTCGGCCCGTGACAAGACCTGACGACAAATTCCACCGGGGTTGTTTGGTGGTCGCCCACCGGGGGGCATCGGCGCGTGCCCCGGAGAACACCCTGGCCGCCTTCGAGGCCGCCGTGGCCGATGGAGCGGACGTCGTAGAGCTCGATGTGCGCCTGACCAGGGACGGTATTCCGGTGATCCTTCACGATCCGGACGTGTCGGCCACGACCGAGGGAACCGGCTTCGTTCACGAACTGTCGCTTGATGAGGTGAAGCGGCTGGATGCCGCCAGGGGCCGGGGGGAGCGACAGGAGATCCCCACACTCGCCCAGGCCCTGGAGTCGATCCGGGGCGCGGGGGTCAACCTCGAGATCAAGAACCTGCCCGGCGAGCCGGCGTTCGACTCGCCTCTTGAGGCCACGCTGGAAGCGGCCCTCGAGGTGCTCCGGGCCGCCCGCTTCGAGGGTCCCGTCCTGGTGTCGTCGTTCAACTGGCTCACGATCGAGCGGGCCCGCGAGCTCGCGCCGGAGGTGATGACCGGGTTCCTGACGATCGCGGCGATCGACCCGTGGGCGTCGCTCGTGTACGCCCGGTCGCACGGGCACGACTTCGTCCTGCCCCAAGGTCCCGCCCTGGCCGCAGCGGGGGCCGACTTCGTTCGGGACGCCCGGGCCGAAGGCGTGCGCGTGGGGACCTGGGTCGTCGACGACGAGGACGTGCTGTCCACGCTGTTCGCCTGGGGTGTGGACGCCGTGGCCACGAACGACCCGCGGCTGGCGGTCGACGTACGGGCCAGGGCTCAGTAGAGGAGCGAGAGGGAGTCGGGGACCGCCTCGAGCAGGACCCGGTCGCGGTCGCCCAGGTACTCCCCGTCCATCTGCACCGGGAGCGGCCCGTCGCAGGTCACCTCGATGCGCTCCTGGTCGTGGAGGGAGAGGACGTGGGGGTTGCGGACGTGCTTCCGATTGCCGAGGGTCTGCGCCACGATGCGTAGGACCGTGGGGGTCCGCAGGGTGTCGAGGGCCAGGCAGTCCAGGCCCTTCTCGAGCCCAGCCCGGGGACAGAGGTGCATCTCCCGGCTGCCCAGGTAGGTGAAGGGCCGGGTCTTCTGGCAGATCGCCAGGAAGAGTCCCCCCCGCTCGTTCTCGAGGTTCGGACCCCACCGCACGTGCACCCGGGGCCGCCGCCGGTTCACGCCGGTGAAGAAGATCCGGGCCGCCGACCACACGTAGTAGGGATGCCCGATCTCTTTCTTCAGGCGCTGCCGCCGCTCGACGTCCCGGACGATTGCGCCGTCGAGCCCCACGCCGCAGGCGAACGTGAAGTAGCGGCCGTCGGCCCGCCCGAGGGGAACCCGTCGTGGCGGGTTGCGATGGTTGGCGATCAGGTACCACGTCGCCTCGATCGGGTCCCGGGGGATGCCAAGCGAGCGGGCCAGGACGTTCGTCCCGCCGCCGGGGATGACCGCCATGCTCACCTTCGTGCCGGCCAGCCCGTTGGCGACCTCGTTCACGGTGCCGTCGCCGCCGAGGGAGGCCACGACGTCGAACCCCTCGTGCGCCGCGCCGCGGGCGAGGTGGGTGGCGTGGTCCCGGCGCTTCGTGCGGGCCACCTCCACCTCGAGCTCGGAGGACAGCGCCCGCTCGATCACGTTGATCGCCCACGGGGTCACCGCCGAGGCGTTGACGTTCACGATCAGCAGGAGGCGCACCGGGGCATCCTACCGGCCGGCGATTACCATCTGTGGTGATGTTCCGTCGTCGAGGGAGCAGACAACCGTCCCGGCTCGACCGGGTGCTGGCGCGGATCGAGCGGGCCAAGGCAGATCTCGTTTCGGCCGTCCCCTCCCCGCGGGGGATCCCGGGGCGCCCCCTGGCGGAGGCGCTGTTGGCCTTCGAGGAGGGAATCCGCGACGCCACTGCTTCGCTGGACGAAACCGATGGCTGGCGGGCGGGTGTCGACGAGTCGCTCCGGCGGGCCGAGAAGCTCCGCCTGGAGGCCCCGGCGCTCGACTACGAGGGGGTGATCGAGGCGCTGGCCGACCTCATGGAGCCGTTGGAGACCCTCGAGGATTGACAGGCCCCGAACGTTCCGGCTAAACGATCCGGCGCTGGCCGGAGTCTTCCTCCGGCACGTCGTAGACGGGGAGGCCGTCCTCGATCCGGGCCTGGGGGGACAGGTGGTGGGGCACCAGACGAGGGCCGTCCATGATGTGGCGAACTTCGCAGCCGGCGGCCAGGAGGGCGTCGGCGAGCAGCCGGCGATGGCATCGCCACCACAGGGACTCCGCACACATCACCGTCGTGGAGAGCCGGGCTGAGCCGTCGATCAGACGCTGCCGGGCGGCCCTGAAGGCCTCCGTCTCCATGTGGTCGGCGTAGCCTCGGAACGCCGGGGACCGCAGGGACGTGTGTCGCGAGTCCGAGCGGGCCCGGCGCCACCCGCCCAGGGCCTCCCCCTCCCATGTGTACCCGATGCCCACCCCGGCCAGGGAGGTCTCCAGGGCGTCCCGGCCGAACTGTGGATGCTTCCGGGAGCCGGGGGCCGTGCGCACGTCGACCAGCCGCCGCACCTCGGCACCGCGGAGCAGGGAGAGGAAGGCATCGATGTCCCTGACGCCGTGGCCGATCGTGAACACCGTCACGTTCCCATGATGGCAGGCAGACACGGAGCCCCGTCCTCGGCTAGCCTTGTGCCCTAAGGGAGAGGAGGAGCCGTGCCGTCGATCAACCTGGTCACCGAGATCCCCGGCCCGAAGTCGAGGGCCGTCATCGAGCGCAAGGAGAAGGTGGTGGCGGACGCCCTCGCCCTCCACGCGCCCACGGTCATCGATCGCGGGGAAGGGGCCGCCTTCACCGACATCGACGGCAACACGCTCCTCGACTTCTCAGGGGGGCTCGGATGTCACATCGTGGGCTACTCCCATCCGAAGGTCGTCGAAGCCGTCCGATCCGCCGCGGAGCGCTTCTCCCACACGGACTTCTCGGTCATCCCGTACGAGTCCTACGTCGAGCTGGCCGAGCGGCTGATCCGGGCCACCGGGGGAGGGGACCGTCGGGTGTTCCTCGCCAACTCCGGGGCCGAGGCCGTGGAGAACGCGGTGAAGATCGCCCGGTCTGCGACGGGGCGTTCCGCGATCCTGGCCTTCGAGGGCGGGTTCCACGGCCGCACGTACATGGCCATGTCGCTGACCAGCCGGCACCAACCGTACAAGACGGGGTTCGGGCCGTTCGCCCCCGAGGTCTACCGGATGCCGTACCCCTACCCGTACCGCCACCCGCGGCCGGAGGATGCCGGCCGCGAGGCCCTGGCCGCCATCGAGCGGGCCTTCACCACGATGGTCGACCCGAGCAACGTGGCCGCGGCCATCGTGGAGCCGGTCCTCGGCGAGGGGGGGTTCGTCGTGCCCACCACGGACTTCCTCCCGGGCCTCCAGGAGCTATGCCGGAAGCACGGGATCCTCCTGATCGCCGACGAGGTCCAGACAGGGTTCGGGCGGACCGGGCGGTTCCTGGCGTCCGAGCACTTCGGGCTGGAGCCCGACCTGATCACCATGTCGAAGTCCATCGCCTCGGGGTACCCGCTGTCGGCGGTGCTGGGCCGGGCGGAGGTCATGAACGCCCCCGGTGACTCCGAGATCGGCGGGACCTACGTCGGAAACCCCGTGGCCTGCGCCGCCGGCAACGCCGTGCTCCAGGTGATCGAGGAGGAGGGCCTGGTGGAGCGGGCCGAGCGGATCGGCAAGGAGATCCGGTCGCGGTGGGAGGACGTGGCCGAGGACGTGCTCGAGGTCGGCGAGATCCGGGGCCTGGGGGCCATGGTCGGCGTCGAGTTCGTGAAGGACCGGGAGTCGAAGGAACCGAACAAGCAGCTGGCCTCCGACATCGTGACCGGGACGACCGAGCACGGCGTGGTCAGCGTGTCCTGCGGAATCTACAAGAACGTGGTCCGTCACCTGGTCCCGCTGGTGATTACCGACGAGCAGCTGACCGAGGGCCTCGACGTGCTTACCGACACCGCCCGGGCCGCCGCCAGGGGCGGGGTCCACACCCTCGGCGAGGCGGAGTCCGAAGGCTCCTAGGGGTTCACCACCACGGTCAGGACGGCGCCCCGAGCCGGTGCGCCACCTGCGGCCTGGGCTCGGATCGTGACCGTGTACGTCCCCGGCGCGACGGCTGTGACCCCGTCGTCTCGCCTCCCGTCCCATGTCACATCGACCACGGAGCCCGAGCCGGCGAACTCGCGGACCGTGACTCCGAGCGCGTCCGTGATCCCCACCGACCAGCCCATCGGCGCTGACAGCGTCGCGGTGAGCTGGACCGTCTGGGCCAGGGACAGCGAGAGGGCCTCGGCCGAGCGAGCCGGGTCCCAGATCTTCGGCAGGCCCCTGGTCTCCGCGGCCGCTCGGATCGGACCGAGCTTTCGGAACAGGAAGCCGCCCGGGCACGTGGTGTAGCCCGTGTGCCGGTGCCCGGAGATCACCGGCAGTGTGACTTCCTGGCCCTTCTTGAACTTCTGGGCGGAGCCGCCGGCCGACACCATCACGGCCTTCCCGGTCGGCCGGCGGTTGGCCACGTCCAGGCGCCAGGCCAGCAGGCGCTTGAACGCCCGCAGCATCTTCGCCGGCGCCTTGGTGGACGTGAACGTCCCCAGCGCCGCCACCCCCGTGCTGCCGGTGTTGAAGCCCATGGCGTGCGCGCCGATCACCGGCTGGTCGATGCCCCCGAACCGTCCCTCGAAGATCCTTCCGAACCGGTCGATGAGGAAGTTGTAGGCGATGTCGCAGAACTTACGGCCCTGAACGTGGTACGCGTAGATGCCCCGGATCAGGTCGTCGGATCGGCTCGGCGAGTAGCTGTTGCTGTTGACGGTGTGGTGGACGTACGCCATCTTGACCCCGTCCTCCGCGTAGTCCGGCCCGCACCGGCGGAGCTTCTCCTTGGCGCCCCACCCGGACCGGCTGATGATCCCCGGCTGTGCGGCGGCGGCTTCGGCGGGGCGCATCGAGAACGGCTCGGTGGCCATCCCCCACGCCCGGGCCAGTGCGGCGCCCGCGCGGTCCAGCAGGGACGGCCGTTCGGCCGTGCCTGAGGTGTTGACGAACACCACCCGGACGGCGCCGACCTCGTCCTCCGCGGGGATCCGGAGCCGGAGCCGGACGCACCTGGCCTCGCCGGTCCACACCGGGGGGGTTCCCTGGAGGCCGGCGTCGTCCGGGGAGCCGGGGTCGGGCCCCTCGGCGGGCTCGCCCTCGATGTCGATGGGCGCGCCGAACCGACTCGGAGCACCGACGGCCATACGAGCCGGGATCTCCCGGCCGCCGTCCTGGCGCCACACCACGCCCACCGTGGTGAACCGGATCGGGGCGCACACCACCCGCCGTGGGCTCCACGCGGACCGGCCCAGACGGATGGTCCCGTCGGGCCGCAGGGCCGCGGCGGAACGGGGCGGCACCAGCGAAGCCTCGTCGAGGGACACCCGCCGGACCACGGTGGGCGGGACGTTGCCGCCCAGGGCCGGCGGGAGCAGGCCCAGCACGGCTCCGGCCACGACCCCCAGGGCCAGGACCCTGAGGACGGCGCGGCGGATACGACGGGAACGCATGAGTTCTCTGATTCTCCCTTCGACCCGAACCGTTGTCTACGGTCATCGGCTGGCGACCCGCCCCCCTGGAGGGGCGGCTAGGATGAAGCGCCTGATGCACAGGAGGAACCCGTGTCCCAGCGCGTGACCCGCCCTCGGAGGTCCTGCCTCTCGGTCCCCGGATCGAGCCCCAAGATGCTGGCCAAGGCGCCTTCGCTCCCCGCCGACGAGGTGTTCATGGACCTCGAGGACTCCGTGGCGCCCCTGGCCAAGGAGGCGGCCCGGGGCAACGTGGTTCAGGCGCTCAAGGAAGGGGACTGGTCGGGGAAGACCGTGGTGGTCCGGGTGAACGGGGTGTACACGAAGTGGTGCGCCGGGGACATCCAGGAGGTCGTGGGGAACGCCGGTCGGTACGTCGACTGCGTCATGATCCCGAAGGTGGAGACGGCCTCGGACGTCACGTTCGTGGACAACCTCCTGCGGATGATCGAGGAGACCGGGGGACTGGAGCGGCCCATCGGGATCGAGATCCAGATCGAGACCGCCACCGGCCTCCGCAACATCGACGGGATCGCCGCCGCTTCCGATCGGGCCGAGACCCTCATCTTCGGGCCGGCCGACATGAGCGCCTCCCTGGGCCTGCCGACCGTCACCGCCGGTCTCCCCGTGCCCGGCTATCCCGGCGACCACTGGCACCACGTGCTGTCGACGATCCTCATCGCCGCCCGCCACGCCGGGCTCCAGGCGATCGACGGACCGTACCTTGTGATCAAGGACCTCGACGGGTTCCGTGAGATGGCGCTCCGGGCCCGGGCCCTGGGATACGACGGGAAGTGGGCTCTCCACCCCGGCCAGGTCGACGTCCTGAACGAGGTGTTCACCCCCACCCAGGACGAGTTCGACAAGGCCGAAGCGATGCTGGAGGCGTACCGGCACGCCACGGACGTCGAAGGGGTCGGCGCGGTGATGTTCGGGAGCGAGATGATCGACGAGGCCAGCCGGAAGATGGCCGAGCAGCTTGGCGCGCGGGGCCGGGCGGCGGGCCTCGAGGTCCGCAAGACGTGGACGGACTTCCGGGCGGAGTGGGAGAGCGCGTGAGCGTGGCGGACCTCACCGACGAGCAGAGGGCGGTGGTCTCCGCCGTCCGCGACCTCGTCGAGCAGGAGGTCTACCCGATCGCCGAGGAGCTCGAGCACCGCGACGAATTCCCCCAGAAGGTCGTGGAGCGGATGAAGGAGATGGGCCTGTTCGGCCTCACGGTCCCGGAGGACTTCGGCGGGGCCGGGATGGACCTCATGTCCTACGCCCTCGTCGTCAGCGAGCTGTCCCGGGGATGGATGTCGCTCTCCGGCGTGCTCAACACCCACTTCATGGGCGTCTATCTCCTCCAGAAGTACGGCACCGACCAACAGAAGGAGCGGTGGCTCCCGCGCATGGCCACCGGGGAGCTCAGGGCCGCGCTGTCGATGTCCGAGCCCGGGGCCGGCTCGGACGTGCAGGCGATCCGGTGCCGGGCCGAGCGCGACGGGGACGACTACGTGGTCACCGGCCAGAAGATGTGGGTGACGAACGGCCTCCGGGCCGGCCTGGTGGTGCTGCTGTGCAAGACCGACCCGGACGCCGATCCCCCGTACAGGGGCATGAGCCTCCTCTACGTGGAGAAGGAGCCCGGGGCAGAGCGGTTCGAGGGCATCACGGTCCCGCCGAACATCGAGAAGATGGGGTACCACGGCGTGGAGACGACCGAGCTCGTCTTCGAGGACCATCGCGTTCCCGTCGAGAACCTCCTGGGCGGGGAGGAGGGACGGGGGTTTCACCAGGTCATGGACGGGATCGAGGTGGGCCGGGTCAACGTGGCGGCCCGGGCCGTGGGCCTGGCCACCAGGGCGTTCGAGGAGGCCATCGCCTACGCCCAGCAGCGGGAGACCTTCGGCAAGCCGATCGCCCAGCACCAGATGATCCAGGAAAAGCTGGCCCACATGGGGACGCTCCTGGAGGCGTCCCGGCTGATGATGCTGTCGGCGGCCAGGAAGAAGGCCGCGGGGGAGCGGTCCGACCTGGAGGCCGGGATGGCCAAGTACTTCTGCTCGGAGGCGTGCCACGAGATCGTCACCGAGGCCCTCCGGGTCCACGGCGGGTACGGCTACTCTGCGGAGTACCCGATCGAGCGGCTGTACCGGGACGCGCCGTTCCTCCTTATCGGCGAGGGCACCAGCGAGATCCAGAAGATAATCATCGCCCGCCAGCTCCTGGAGCGGCACAAGCTGCAGCGGTAGCGGCCCCGTATCCTGGTGCGATGGCCGACACGCGCCGGTTCTCCCACCGCGAGATCCTGATCATCTACTCAGGCCTGATGCTGGGCATCCTCCTGGCGGCCCTCGACCAGACCATCGTGGCCACGGCCCTGCCCACGATCGTGGGCGACCTCGGGGGGCTGACGCACCTGTCCTGGGTGGTGACCGCCTACCTCCTCAGCTCCACGGCCTCGGTTCCCCTCTACGGGAAGATCAGCGACCTGTACGGGCGACGCAAGGTGTTCCGGTTCGCCATCGTCACGTTCCTGGTGGGCTCGGCCCTGGCCGGTCTGGCCCAGGACATGCTCCAGCTGATCCTGGCCCGAGGGATCCAGGGCGTGGGCGGCGGTGGGCTGATCGCCATGAGCATGACGATCATCGGTGACGTGGTCGCCCCCCGGGAGCGGGGCCGCTATCAGGGATACATCGGCGGCGTGTTCGCCCTGGCCAGTGTGGTCGGCCCCCTCATCGGCGGGTTCTTCGTTGACCATCTATCCTGGCGGTGGATCTTCTACGTCAACCTCCCCCTCGGACTGGTGGCCTTCGTGGTCACGTCGAGCGTGCTGCGCCTCCCGTTCCACCGGCGTCCCCATCGCATCGACTACCTTGGGGCGGCCCTCCTGGTGGCGGCCGTGACGTGCCTCCTCCTGGCCGCGGTGCGAGGTGGTGAGGGATCCGGGCCGAGCTCCCCGGCGACCCTCACGCTGGCGGGCGCCGGCGCGGTGCTCGGTGGGCTGTTCCTGCTCCAGGAGCTCCGGGCCCCGGAGCCGATCCTTCCGCTGCAGCTGTTCCGCGACCGCATCGTGTGGGTGAGCTCGGCCATCCTGTTCCTGATCGGGGCCACGATGTTCGGGTCGATCGTGTTCCTGCCGCTGTTCTTCCAGGCGGTGCTGGGTGTCACCGCCACGAGCTCCGGCCTCCTCCTCCTGCCGCTCATGCTGGGCATCGTGGTCACGTCGATCGTCTCCGGGCGCATCATCAGCCGGACCGGCCGGTACCGGTGGTGGCCGGTGGCCGGCACCGCCTCCACGACGGTGGGCGTCCTTCTCCTCTCGCGCATGGACACGGCGACCTCCGGTGCAGAGGCCTCGATCGCCATGGTGGTGGTCGGGCTGGGGATCGGCATGGTCATGCAGGTCCTGGTCCTAGCGGTGCAGAACACGGTGCCGCACCGACAGCTGGGGGTGGCCACATCGGCCACGAACTTCTTTCGCTCGATCGGTGGGACCTTCGGCACGGCGCTGTTCGGGGCCATCTTCGGCGCGCGTCTGGCCGCGTCACTGGCGTCGTCGCTGCCGGCAGGGGCGGGGATCGACCCACGGTCGGTGGCCAGGGCGCCCGATGCCATCCTCCAGCTCCCTCCGGCGGTCCGCGACGCCGTGGTCGGGGGGATCGCCGAGGCGATCCAGGTCGTGTTCCTGGTGGCCCTCCCCGTGGCCGCGGCCGCCTTCCTGCTCTCCCTGTGGCTCCGGGAGATCCCGCTCCGGGACACGGCCCACATCGGTGCCGAGTCGCTGACCGAAGCCGAGGTAAGGCCCGCCGAGCACGCCGCCCCGCCGGCGGTCTAGACGAACGTGGGCGACGGGACGGCCCCGGCTGGGGCGTCGCGCTTCCGCAGGAGGATGTCGATGGCCTGCTCGCCGAGCGGCCTGGCGAACAGGAACCCCTGCCCCTGCTCACAATGCAGGCCCCGGAGCCGGTCGAGCTGCTGGGCCGTTTCGATCCCTTCGGCCACGGTGCGCAGCCCCAAGGCCTCCCCGAGGCCGATGACCGCCTCTACCAGCGGCGACCTCGGCTCCCCGTTCCCCAGCTGGTCCACGAAGGTCTTGGCGATCTTCAGCATGTCCACGGGGAACCGCTCCAGGTAGGACAGCGAGGAGTAGCCGGTCCCGAAGTCGTCGATGGCCAGGCGGACCCCGAGGGCCTTGACCTCGCGGAGGGTGAGGAGGATGTCCTCGGTCTCGTGCATCAGGACGTCCTCGGTCATCTCCAGGATCAGGCACTGAGGATCCAGGCCGGAGTCGGCCAGGGCCCGTCCGACCTCCGTGACCAGGTTCGGATCGCCCAGCTGCTTCGGCGAGAGGTTGACGCTGACCGCCAGCGGGGGATGGTGCGGGACCTGCCAGCCGGCGGCCCGGAGGCAGGCTTCCTGGAGGATGGCCCACCCCAGGGGAACGATCAGGCCCGTGTCCTCCGCCAGGGGGATGAACTCCGAGGGGGCCAGCAGGCCGCGTGTGGGGTGGCGCCACCGGACCAGGGCCTCGATCCCCTCGATGGCCCGGCTCTCCAGGTTGACGATCGGCTGGTACTCGAGCGTGAACTCGTGCTGCTCCACGGCCCGAGCCAGGTGTGCGGTCATCTCGAGCCGCTCGACCATCTCCACGTGCATGCTCGACTCGAACACCTGGTACCGGCCCTTGCCTCGCCGCTTGGCCGTGTACATGGCCACGTCGGCGTTCCGGAGGAGGGTGTCGGCCTTCTCGCCATGTGTGTCGAGCGTGATCCCCACGCTGGCCCGGATCGAGACCTCCCGGCCGTCGAGGTAGGCCGGCGAGCTGAGGGCCTGGATGATCCGCTCCGCGGCGAGGAGCGCGTCGCTCGGCCCGGACATGTCGTCGAGAAGGATGCCGAACTCGTCGCCGCCCAGTCGGGCCACGGTGTCGCTGGGCCGGATGCAGCGGCGGAGCCGTTCGGCCACGGTCACCAGGACCTGGTCGCCGGCTGGATGCCCCAGGCTGTCGTTGATCGTCTTGAAGTCGTCGAGGTCGAGGAACAGGACCGCCAGGGACTGTTTGGCTCGGTCCTGGCGCTCCAGCGCGTAGGCGACACGCTCGGTGAACAGCGTGCGGTTCGGGAGGCTCGTCAGCTGATCGTGGAAGGCCTGGTGCCTGAGCTCCTCCTTCAGCCTGGTGAGCTGGGACAACGAGTCCCCCAGCCGGCCGTTCTCGAGCGCCACGCCCACGTGATGGGCCAGGGTCTCGAGCAGCCTGATGTCCTCCTGGCCGAAAGTGCTGACGTCCCCGAACCTGTCGGCCACGACCACGACGCCGACCACCCGGTCATCCCCGTGCAGGGGCGCGATCACGGCTTCCCGGAACGCACGGCTGGCCAGGTATCCGCCGTCGTCGGCCTGCCGGGTGAGCAGGATGGGCTGGCGACCCATGATCACCGGTCGCCACAGGTCCGCCTTCGGATCGAACTCGATCGGCCGCATCACCTCGACGCGATCGCCCGGTCCCAGCATGGTGCTGAACGCCACGTCACGCTCCTCGTCGGGGAGCAGGATGATCTCGCTCACCTGGGCGTCCAGAAGCTTCCGTGCCTGCGAGGCCGCGGTGGCCATGGCCGACTCGAGCTGCGGTGACTCGTGAAGGGCCCGGGTGGCCTCGTACAGGGACTCGAGCTGCTCGTGCTGCGCCCGCTTCGAGCTGTAGGCGCGGTAGGCCACGAACAGGACGATGAGGGGGGTCAGGGCCAGCCACGCCGAGGCGGGGCTGCGTGCCAGGATCGTCACCCCGATGAGCGCCAGGCTGGTGTTCATGGCCGTGGCGATCACGCCGAGCCCGAGGACCTCCCACATCGCCTGCGGAGGCAGGCGGTCACCGGACAGGAAGATGGCCGCGTTGATGAGCGCGTCGGCCACCCACAGCGTGACCTGGGTCGCCAGGAGGGCGGCCACCCAGCCTGCCGGTCCCAGGGGATCACCCAGGGCCACGACGTACCGGAACACCACGACGGCGAGGGTGCTCTGGAGGGCGAACTGTCCGAGGTTGAACGCGAGCTTGATGACCGGCTGACGGCGGTGGATCGTGAGCGCCACCGTCGCCCCGAGCAGGTGGGCGGGGACCAGCGCCCACGGCGCCGCGAAGAACAGCCCGAGCACCAGGGGGACCTCGCTCAGGGAGAAGGAGTGCGCGTCGCGCCGGAACCGGAAGTGCACCACGGCGAGCTCGGCCAGGTAGAAGAGGCCGGCCAGGATCGGCAGCGGGAGCCAGTTCGCCTCGGCGAGGGTGGGGAGCCTGCGGACGCCCGCCGCGTACAGGAGCACGGCCGCGACGGCGATAGCCGCCGTGAGGATCCATACCTTCGTGGTTCCGCTGAGTCGGCGAGCTGAAGACTCAGTCGTTCGCTGCATGGTCATGTCCCCCAGGCGGTGGTGGACCAGGCCTCACCGCCCCAGCTCTTGCCCGACCACGACTTCCCGGACCACAGGCCTGTGCCCCAGCTCTTGCCCGACCAGGATTTGCCGTCCCAGGACGCGTCGGACCACGACTTCCCGGACCAGGCCGGGTCGGTCCACTCGACCGTGGACCAGGACTTTCCGGCCCAGCTCGTTCCCGACCACCCTTCGCCGGACCAGCTCTTGCCGTTCCACGTGCCGCCGGACCAGCTCGTCTCGTTCCAGCTCGCCTGGGACCAGCTCTTGCCGTCCCACGGCGACCCGAAGATGTCCACCTCGCCCTCCAGGGTCACGGTCCCGTCCGTCAGGTGCGCCGACCCTCTGGCGAGCTCGAGCGAGCCCATCCCGGTGGCCCGGGGCCAGGTCTGGACGGCCGGCGGGGTGGGCTCATGGAGGGTCCGGTTCAGGTCCAGCATGCCGGCACCCTGGCAGGCCAGCGTGCCACCGGGGACCGGTGCGGCGGTCGACATCAGCAAGGCCTTCACCTGATCGGGAGTGATCGAGGGGCGCTGCTGGATCACCAGGGCGGCAGCCCCGGAGACCGTGGCGGCGGCCTGGGAAGTGCCGGTCCCTCGGAAGAACCGGTCCCCGACCCGCCCGCCGGGATGAGTCTGAT
This sequence comes from Actinomycetota bacterium, assembly GCA_050692915.1. GTDB lineage: Bacteria > Actinomycetota > UBA4738 > UBA4738 > CALAEC01 > CALAEC01. Next base: position 21,095 of record JBOGVU010000020.1, read on the forward strand.
CGATGTGCGATCCAGGGTCCCGCAGGCTGATCACCGATGTCCCTGGCGCCACCAGGTCCGGGCCGCGGACGGCATTCCCGCAGCTCGAGTAGGAGGAAACGGAGTCATCGCCGCGCCCGTACGTGCCCGCAGCGTCGGCGGCTCCCACGGCGATGACGTACGGGTCGTAGGCGGGGTTATTGAGCCGGGCCGACCCGAAGCTGGCGTTGCCTGCGGCGACCACCACCACGATGCCCTTCTGCCAGGCGACCTCCGCCGCGAAGGTGAGGGGATCGAGGAGGTAGCTCTGGATCCCGTCGGTGCCGAACGACAGGTTGAGCACCCGGATGTTCATGCCGTTGTCCCGCCGGTGTTGCACCACCCAGTCGATCGCCGCGATCACCTGAGAGACGTCGGTGGCGCCCATGGCGTCGGCGACCTTGACGCTGACGAGCCTGGCGCCCGGCGCCATCCCCATGAACCGATCGCGATGCTGATCCTTCGTGGCCGCCGTCACCGCGTCGTCGCGGCCGGCGATGATCCCGGCCATGTGGGTTCCGTGGCCGAACGTGTCGAGGTACCTGAGCGTGAGGGCCTGCGACTCGAACGACAGGTCGGCGCCGTTCACGACCTTCCCCGGAGCCGTCATCCCGTCGACGGGCACGACGCCGGAGTCGATCAGGGCGACGTCCACGCCGGCGCCCGTGTACCCACCTCGCCAGAACTTGCCGGCCCTGGTGACCTTGTGGACGAGCGTGTACATCGAGCCGGGGTCCTTCGTCGGGTCGAGGGATTCGTCGTCCAGGTCCTCGGGGTCGAGCGTCTGTTGGAGCCGGACGCGAGCGTCGGGGGTCACGGAGAGCACCGCAGGAGCGGCCGCGAGGTCCGGGAGGGCCTCGGCGGGCACGTTGGCCACGAACCCGTGGATGATCGACAGCGGATGGCCGACCCGGCCGCCCGCGGCCACCACGGCCTCGGCGGCAGCCACTTCGGTCCCCGGAACCGCCCGGACGATGACCCTGGTGGACGGGGTGGAGGCCGCCCCGCTCACAGGGAGGAGGGTGGCCACCACGAGGATCATTACGGCCGCGGCGGTTCGCCCTGATCGTCCCTTTTTCGGATGCCCCCAGCTCATGCCGAGCGCGATGCCGGCACCCTCGATCGCCCCCTCGCCCATCCACGCCCCCATGTCGGTTGTCCCTCGTGGTATCGGCCGAATGGCGGGTGCCGTGGATAGTCTGCCGACCGTAATTCCGTGTCCCCCGAACGACCGACAGCGTGGGGGGCCGTGGCCGGAGCGCGGCGGGTAGGGTATGCCTGGCATGGGAGAGGCGAGGACGTTCGGACGGTACCTCGAGGAATTCGAGGTGGGGGACGTCTACCGGCACTGGCCCGGCAAGACCATCACCGAGTACGACGACCACCTGTTCTGTGCGATCACCTGGAACCACCATCCCCTCCACACGAACGCTCACTACGCCGAGACGCAGACGGAGTTCGAGCGGAACGTGGTGGTCGGGAACCTGGTCTACTCGCTGGCCCTGGGGATGAGCGTGCCTGACGTCTCGGGGAAAGCCATCGCCAACCTCGAGGTGGATTCGCTCAGGCACACGGCGCCTATGTTCCACGGCGACACGCTGTACGCCGAAACCACCGTCCTGGAGGTGCGGGAGTCCTCGTCGAAGCCGGACCGGGGCGTGGTGACCGTGGAGACCCGGGGCCGGAACCAGGACGGCGTCGAGGTCGTCTCATTCCGGCGAAAGGTCCTCGTCCCGAAGCGAGGGGCCGTGCCCGAGCAGCCGGGCCGCCCCGAGTCCTAGCCGGCCAGGCGGAAGCGCGCCTCGGCCACGGTGCGCCCACCCTCGCGGCGGACGTCCAACTTGCCGCCCCCGAGCTCGCACAGGCGGGCGGCCACGAACAGCCCCAGCCCCATGCCGCCGCGCGTGCGCTGGGTGCTCATGTCGCCCTGGACGAACGGCTCGAACAGCCGGGGCTCGGGCTCGAAGTCCCCCCCGTCTCCGACCCGGACCACCCCGTCCCGGCCCTCCCGGCGGACGAGGAGGCTGACCGGGGGCCGTCCGTGGCGCAAGGCGTTCGTCACCAGCTCCAGCACCACCCGGGAGACATGGTTCGGGTGCACGCCCTGCCAGGGATCGGCATCGATCTCGACCTCGTCCGGCCGGCCCGGGGTCTGCCGGAGGGCTCCCTCCACCGCCTCGGCGGGAGCCACCACGGCGTCGCGCGGTGGCGGGCCCTGGCCGATGAGCTCGAGGCCCTCGGTCATCCTCTCCAGGTCTGCGGTGCGCTTGAGCCCGGCCACCACCAGCTCCCTGGCGTCCTGGTCCAGGTCCTGACGCTCCAGGAACTGCAAGGCGCCGGCGATCACCGTGAGCGGTGTGCGCAGCTCATGGGAGAGGACCCCGATGAACTCCTCTCGGACCCGGGCCAGGCGCTCGGCCTCCGCCCGGCGACGGCGCTCCTCGCTGAGGAGGCTCCGCAGCTTCTCGAGCACGTGGGGGAGGACCCGCCGGTCCACCAGCGCCTCACCGGCGCTGGCCCGCCGGACCGCGGAGATCAGGTCGTCCACGGAGGCGCCCTTGACCAGGTACCCGGCCGCCCCCGCGGTGAGCATCTCCCGTACCGAGGCCTCGTCGTCGTGGGCGGTGAGCGCGATCACCTGGATGCCGGGGAACCGCCGGGTGATCTCCTCCGTAGCAGCGATCCCGTCCCCGCCGGGCATCCGAACATCCATCAGGACGACGTCGGGCCGGTGCTCCTCCGCCCGGCGAACCGCCTCCACGCCGGAGTCGGCCTCCCCGACCACCTCGATGTCGTCCTCGAGAGCCAGGGCCCTCCGCAGGATGTCTCGGCTCTCGGCGATGTCGTCCACGACCATCACCCGCACGGCCTCGGTCATCACCCTAGCCTACCGCTGCGATGATGGGGGTCGATGGCAGATCGTCTCGCGCTGGCCGCCCTGGCCGACGAGGTCTCCCGGTGTCGCCTGTGCTCCCGGCTCGTCGAGTGGCGGGAGCGGGCGGCGAGGGAGCCGCCGCGCCGGTACGCGGGAGACCGGTACTGGGCACGCCCGGTGCCGGGCTTCGGGGACCCCGACGCCCGGATCCTGGTGGTGGGCCTGGCGCCTGCCGCCCACGGCGGGAACCGGACCGGGCGCATCTTCACCGGCGACCGATCGGGCGACTGGCTGTTCGCCTCGATGCATCGGGTCGGGCTCGCCAGCCAGCCGACGTCGGTCCACCGGGACGACGGCCTTCGGCTCACCGGGGCGTACGTGGCCGCAGCGGTGAAGTGCGCGCCGCCCGGGAACCGTCCCACCCCGGCCGAGCGGGACACCTGCCTGCCGTACCTGGCCCGTGAGCTGGAGCTCCTCGGAGGGGTGCGGGTCCTGGTGGCGCTGGGGTCCTTCGCCTGGGACGCGGCCCTGCGGGTCCTGGCGGTCCGGGGCCACCTTTCACCGCGGCCGAGGCCGCGGTTCGGGCACGGCGCGGAGGCGGCGGTGGGCCCATACGCGCTCCTCGGCTCGTACCACCCGAGCCAGCAGAACACGTTCACCGGCGTGCTGACCGAGGCCATGCTTGACGCCGTGTTCGCCCGGGCGGCAACGCTCTCGGAACGATCGTAGCCGGGTCCGGGCGTATCCTGGAGGGACCGTGCGGGGACACTTCTTCCACTTCGAGCCCGATCCGGATGCCAGACCGGTGACCCGGGCCACCCTCCGTCGGGTGGTGGGGATCTTCCGGCCTTACCGGCGGACGGTCATCGCGGTCGGGGTCCTGATCCTGATCACCTCGGGCCTGGGGGTGATCAACCCGCTGCTGATCAAGGTCATCTTCGACCAAGCGTTGTTCCCGCCTGGCGGCCCCCGGCTGGAGCTCCTGTGGGTCCTGGTCGGGCTGATGTTCGCCATCCCCATCGTTTCAGGGCTCCTGGGGATCTGGCAGACGTACCTCTCGAACCTGGTGGGGCAGAGGGTCATGCAGGACCTCAGGAACTCGCTGTACGCCCACCTCCAGCGCATGCACCTCCGGTTCTTCACCTCGACCCGGACCGGTGAGATCCAGTCCCGGCTGTCGAACGACGTCGGAGGCGTGCAGTCGGTGGTCACCGACACGGCCTCCGGCGTGTTGTCGAGCGCGGTCATCGTCATCAGCACGGTGGTGGCCATGCTCCTGCTGTCGTGGCAGCTCACCCTGCTGTCGCTGGGGATCCTGCCGTTCTTCTTCTGGCTCACCGCCAGGGTGGGGCGGGCTCGCCGGGAGGTGGCCACGTCCACCCAGAAGAGCCTGGCCGACCTGTCGGCGATCACCGAGGAGACCCTGTCGGTGTCCGGGATCCTCCTGTCGAAGGCGTTCGGCCGCCAGCGGCACGAGACCGATCGGTTCCGGAAGGAGAACCAGCGGCTGGCCGGGCTCCAGATCCGCCAGCAGATGATCGGCCGGTCGTTCTTCGCCACGATCCAGATCTTCTTCTCGGTGACCCCGGCGCTGGTGTACCTCGTCGCCGGCCTGGTGCTGGCCGACGGGCCGAGCACCATCACTCCGGGGACGATCGTGGCCTTCACCACGCTCCAGAGCCGGCTGTTCTTCCCCGTCGGCCAGATGCTCCAGGTGAGCGTGGAGGTCCAGAGCGCCATGGCCCTGTTCGACCGGATCTTCGAGTACCTGGACATGCCCCACGAGATCGTCGACCGGCCCGGCGCCCGGACGGTGGAGCCGGCCGCCGTCCGGGGGGAGGTCGGCTTCCGCGACGTGTGGTTCCGGTACGACCCGGTGCAGGCCGAGGGGGACGGTGAGGTCCCCGTGAGCCCGCCCGACGAGGAGGAACGGGAGCGCCAGCGACGGCTGTGGACCCTGGAGGACGTGGACCTCGAGGTCCGGCCGGGCCAGCTGGCGGCGCTGGTCGGGCCCAGCGGCGCAGGGAAGACCACCATGACGTACCTGATCCCACGGTTCTACGACGTGCAGCGGGGAGCGGTGGAGATCGACGGGATGGACGTCCGGGACGTCGCCCTGGAGTCCCTCGGCGACACCATCGGGATGGTCACCCAGGAGACCTACCTGTTCCACGCCAGCGTGCGGGACAACCTCCTGTACGGGAAGCCGGATGCCACCCAGGAGGAGCTCGAGGCGGCCGCCCGAGCTGCGTTCATCCACGACCGGATCGCGGAGCTCCCGGAGACCTACGACACCCTGGTGGGAGAACGCGGATACAAGATGTCCGGAGGGGAGAAGCAGCGCCTGGCCATCGCCCGGGTGATCCTCAAGGACCCCCGGGTCCTGATCCTCGACGAGGCCACCTCTTCCCTGGACACCACGTCCGAGCGGCTGGTCCAGGAGGCGCTCCGGCCGCTGATGGAGGGCCGGACCACGATCGCCATCGCCCACCGGCTGTCGACCATCCTCGCCGCCGACGTGATCTTCGTCCTGGACCGGGGGCGGGTGGTGGAGCGGGGGAGCCACGCGGAGCTCTTGGAGCGGGGCGGGCTGTACGCCCACCTGTACCTCCAGCAGTTCAAGGGCGGCACGATCGAGGCCGAGACCGCGGACGGCGTGGTGCTTTCCTCGGGCCGGGTCGTCCCGAGACCGGCGGGCTAGAGGGTCAGCTCGTACGCGCGGAGCCGGAAGCCGTCGTCGAACACGAGGTCGTCCAGGCGGCGGTAGCCCATCGACTCGTAGAGGCGTTGGGCCGTCACCATCGCCTCCGTGGTCTCCAGGGTGACCCGCCGCTTGCCCGCCCGGCTGGCCTCGTCGGCAGCGCCCTCCATCAGCCGGCGGCCTATGCCGCGGCCCTGTACGTCGGGGTGGACCCCGAGCATCCGGACGTGAGCCTGGTCCGGGTTGAGCGGCGGCCTGGGATGGCCGCCTGGGATCCGGCCGCTGAGCTCCACGGTCACCGACCCGAGCACCCGCCCGTCCTCGACGGCGCCGAGGACGAGGGCGTGGCGAGCCCGGGTCCGCACGTCGGCCACCCGCTCGAGGTAGTCGGGGTTCGTGGAGGCCGGCTCGGCCTGCCGGCGATAGGCCAGGGCGGTGACCTCGCCGGCTTCCCGGTGCTCCTCCTGCCGGAGCGGGCGGATCTCCACGGTCACGTCCCCGAGCCTACGGGATAGGGTTGGCGCCGTGGCAGAGCTCCTGGTGACCGACGACGTCGTCGGGGTGGCCATGAGCGAGTTCCTGAAAGCCGCCCCCCGCGTCATGGCGCTGGGCGGCGGCATTACCCCCAAGCCCCTCTACGAACGGCTGTCCGCGATCGACTACCCGTGGAGCGACGTGGATGTCCTCTTCACCGACGAGCGGTGCGTGCCCCCGGACCACCCGGACTCGAACTTCGGGATGGTGGACCGGGCCTTGCTGTCGCGGCTGGACTCCCCGCCGAGGGTGCACCAGATGCCGGGGACCTGTGACGCGGACGCCCACGAGGTGGAGCTCCGCCGAGCCTTCGGGGCCCTCCGGCTCGACCTGGCGGTCCTCGGACTCGGCGCGGACGGCCATACGGCGTCGCTGTTCCCAGGCGAGCCGGTCCTGAACGAGCGGGTCCGGTGGGTGGCCCGAGTGACTCGCCCGGACCACGCCCGGATCACGCTCACGCTCCCCGCACTGTCCTCGGCCCGGCTGGCGCTGTTCCTGGTCGCGGGAAGGGAGAAGCGGGACGCCGTGGCCCGACTGCTGGCCGGCGAGGACATCCCGGCGGCCGGGGTGAGAGCCGATCGCGTCCTGGTCGTGGCCGACCCGGCCGCGTCCCCGCCCCTACCGGGCTGACCTCGACCGGCCACGACGCGCCGCTCGGTTCGGGTACGCTCCGCCCGAGGCGGCTGGTCATGTCACGCGAACCCCTCAAGCCAGGCGACGATGCCACCCCCTCCGGCGGGGTGGGCGCGCCGGTGTTCGTGGGGCGGGAGCCGGAGCTGGGCGCACTGGCGGACGGGCTGGAGGCGGCCCTCGCCGGGAGCGGCCGCCTTTTCCTCCTGGCCGGGGAGCCGGGGATCGGCAAGAGCCGGTTAGCCGACGAGCTGGGATCCCGTGCCCGCGAGCGCGCGGTCAGGGTGCTGTGGGGTCGGTGCTGGGAGGCGGGGGGCGCCCCCGCGTACTGGCCCTGGGTCCAGTCGATCCGTGCCCTGATCCGGAGCAGGGATCCCGAGCTCGTGCGGAAAGATCTCGCGGCGGGCGCGGGCGACGTGGCCCAGATCGTGCCCGAGGTGCGTGAGCTGGTGCCCGGGGTCGAAGAACCCCCATCGTTGGATCCCGAGTCGTCCCGGTTCCGGCTCTTCGACGCGGTGGCCAGGTTCCTGGTGGCCGCGGCGGAACCGGACGGTCTCGTCCTCGTGCTCGACGACCTCCACGCCGCCGACGCGCCCTCGCTGCTGCTGCTGCGCTTCCTGGCCGGGGAGATCTCCGAGTCCCGCCTCCTGGTCCTGGGGTGCTACCGGGACGCGGACCTGGAGCGTCTCGGTCCGCTGTCGGCGGCGGTGGTCGAGCTGGCCCGGACGCCGGTGACCCGGCGTGTGGACCTCCACGGCCTGGGACCGGAGGACGTGGCCGAGTTCATCCGACGAACCACCGGGACGGATCCCCCCGACCGCCTGGTCGCCGGCGTCCACGAGGGGACCGAGGGGAACCCCCTGTTCCTGGTGGAGATGGTCCGGCTCCTCGAGCACGAGGGAGGCATGGGTGCCGACCACGCGGAAGGAAGGAGCATCCCGATCCCTGAGGGGATCCGGGAGGTGATCCGGCGGCGGCTGGCCCATCTCCCGGGCCAGACCTCCGAGATGCTCGGCATGGCCGCGGTCCTGGGACGTGAGTTCGACATCGAGTCCCTCGGCGCGCTGGCCGGGTCCCCCTCCACGAGCGTGGTGGCCGTGCTCGAGGACGCGCTCTCCGCTCGCATCGTGACGGACGTCCCTGGCGCCCCGGGGCGCCTCCGATTCGGCCACGCCCTCATCCGGGACACGCTGTACGAGGAGCTCCCGCTGGCCCGGCGCCTGGGTCTCCACGGCCTGGCCGGCGAGGCCCTGGAGCGGGTCCACGCCTCGGATCTCGGGCCGCACCTCGCCGAGGTGGCTCATCACTTCGTGAAGGCCGCGCCAGCCAGCGACGGCGACCGCGCGGTCGAGTACGCCCGCCGGGCCGGGGAACGGGCGGCGTCCCTGCTCGCCTACGAGGAATCGGCGCGCCTGTACCGCCTGGCGCTCAAGGCCGGCGGCCCGGGGTGGGAGGACGCCCCATCCCGATGCGAGCTGCTGCTGGCGCTGGGGGAAGCGGAGATGAAGGCCGGTGATGCCGCCGCGTCCAAGGTCGCGTTCCTGGAGGCGGGGCGCCTGGCCCGGACCAGCGGCCTGCCGGAGCACCTGGCCCGGTCGGCACTGGGGTACGGGGGCCGGTTCGTCTGGCTCCGCGCTGGACCGGACCGAGATGTGGTCCGGCTCCTCGAGGAGGCCCTGGCTTCGCTCCCGGAGGAGGACAGCGAGCTACGGGTCCGCCTCCTGGCCCGACTGGCGGGTGCGCTCCGGGATCAGCCCTCATCGGAGCTTCGCGACGAGCTCAGCCGCCAGGCCGTGGAGATGGCCCGTCGTCTCGGGGCTCCCTCGGCCGAGGCGTACGCCCTGGCAGGGCGGTACGCCTGCATCTGGGGGCCGGACAACACCGAGGAGCTCCTGGGCATCGCCGATCGCATCGTTCTCCTGGCCGAGCGGATCGGCGAGCCGGAGCGGGCCCTGGAGGGCCACCTGGTGCGGCACACCTCGCTGATGATCCTGGGCGACATCCCCGCGGCGAAAGCCGCGCTGGGCGAGGCGGGTCGGCTGGCCGACCTGCTCCGGCAGGTGCTGCAGCGCTGGTACGTGGCCTGCTACCACACCATCCTGGGACTGTTCGAGGGACGGTACGGCGACGCGGAGGTCAGCATCGAGGAGGTCCTGGCCCTGGGCGGGCGGGCCCAGGACCTCGACCCCCAGGTGGCCTATCGCCTCCAGCTGTTCGCCTTGCGGAAAGAGCAGGGCAGGCTGGACGAGATGGAGGAGGTCATCCGGCGCTCCGTCGACGAGTATCCCTGGTACCCGGTGTTCCGGTGCGCCCTGGCCCACCTGCATGCCGAGGGCGGTCGGGAGCACCAGGCCCGCAGGGACTTCCAGGAGCTGGCCGAGGACGGGTTCGCGTCGATCCCCCGGGACAACCAGTGGCTCCTGGCGATGAGCCTCCTCCCGGCGGTCGCCCGCTACCTGGGCGACGCGGAGAACGGGGCCATCCTGCACGACCTGCTCCTTCCGTACGCGGAGCTCAACGTGATGTTCGCTCCGGAGCTGGTCACTGGCTCGATGGCCGGTGCCGTGGGCGTGGCGGCGGAGACCGCCGGGAGGTGGGATGCGGCCGTGAGCGCCTTCGAGACGGCCATCGTCAGGAACTCCCGCATGGGCGCCCTTCCAGCGAGGGCTCGAGCTCAGCACGACTACGCTCGCGCCCTGCTCGGGCGGGGAGGCCGGGCTGATCGGGACCTCTCCGCCGATCTCGTCCGCTCCGCGCTGGCCACCGCACAGGAGCTGGGGATGCCGGCGTTGGCCGCCCGACTCACCGCACTGCAGGAAACGGGGACCGCCGAGGCGCCCACGCCCGCGCCCCGCGCCGCCGTCTTCCGGAGGGAGGGCGAATACTGGTCGATCGCGTTCGAGGGAGACGCCTTCCGGCTCCGGGACAGCAAGGGCCTGCGATACCTGGCGGTCCTCCTGGCGCGGCCCGGCCATGAGGTTCTGGCCCTCGACCTCGCCTCCGTTGGACCGGAGCGGGGAGGGCCCGGCCCCGCGGCGGACGACGGCCTGTCCGTGGAGGGCGGCGGCGGCGAGATGCTGGACCGCCAGGCTCGCGATGCCTACCGGCGCCGGCTCGAGGACCTCCGGGACACCGTGGTTGAGGCGGAGTCCTGGGGCGATGCCGAACGAGCCGCCCGGGCGCGGGAGGAGATGGAGTTCCTGGCCCGGGAGCTGGCCGCCGGGGTGGGGCTGGGAGGCCGGCCCAGACACGCCGTCTCACCGGCCGAACGGGCGCGACAGAGCGTGACGAAGGCCATCAAGGGCGCCCTGCCGCGGATCTCCGAGCAGAGTCCGACGCTGGGGGCGCATCTGGAGACCACGGTTCGCACCGGCACCTTCTGCTCCTACACGCCCGACCCCAGGGCACCCATCGCCTGGGTCACCTGATCCGCGGGCCTGCGCTTCACGGTCGCGACCCCGCTGTTCACGCCTCCAGGGCAACAGGCGGTGGAGGAGCGAGACGTGGGGATGGCCGTGCTGCTGTTCGCCTCACCGGACGACGTGGCCCTGGATGGAGAGGCCGCGGCCCGGCTGGTGGCGATCGGGGTTACCCACGCCACCGTGGTGCGCGATGAGAGCACCGTGGCCGTGGTGCTCGAGGGATGGCGCTTCGACGCGGGGCGCTCCGGGCCCGAGGCCGCGGAGGCGGTGGGAGGGCCCATCGGGGCGTACCGGGTTCTCCGGCAGCTGCACGACACCTCGGTTCTGCCGGAGGCCTGGCCCAGCCTCGGGGCACAGAGAGGCTCGCGCAGCGGCGCGGGCGGGAAGGAGGAGGCATGAGGAAGATCGTGACAGCAGTGACGACCGCCGTGGTCCTGGCGGCCATGTCACCCGGGAGCGTAGGAGCCTCGTCGCCGGCGAGGGCGTCCGGCTCCGGTCACATCACCGACGGAGCGCGACGCACCTTCGCGTTCACGGCCGTTCAGCGTGCGGACGGGACGGCCTCGGGACAGGCCCAGCTGTACGCGCGGAGCTTCCCCGCGAAGGTGCACATGCGGGTGACGTGCCTGCGGGTCGAGGGCACCATCGCCTACGTGAGCGGGTTCAACACCAAGGCCGATCCCGAGGTGTTCGAGGGGATCTGGGCGATCTTCGCGGTGCAGGACAACGGGGAGGGCTCGGGGGCGCCGGCCGACCGGATCACCCAGCTCCACTTCGCCGCGGTCCAGGGCCCGAACGCCTGCCTGACGGAGTCGCCGAGCGACTGGATGGACGTGCAGGACGGGAACATCCAGGTCGGCTGAGCGACAGCCGGTAGCGCTCAGACTCCGTCGCGGCCGCGCTGGTCGCGGAGGAACCGCTCCAGCTCCGCCGCGAGGGCCTCGCCGCTGGGAATCTCGGCGGGGCCCTCGCGCTCGGCGGCCACCTGCTCCAGCTGGCGGACGTACGCGGTGAGCTCGGCGTTGTCGGCGATGGTCGAGCTCACCTGAGCCTCCCAGGTCTCGGCGGCCCGCTCGAGCGTGTCGGTGCTCGCGGGGAGGCCGGTGATCGCGCCGATCTTCTCCACCAGCGCTCGGGCCGCCTTCGGGTTCGGACCACCGGGGAGGTAGTGGGGGACGGCCGCCCACAGCGAGGAGGCCGCGAACCCGTCCCGAGCCAGCGCGTCGTGGAGCACGCCCACGATGCCGGTGGGGCCCTCGTACCGCGAGGACGTGAGCCCCAGCTCCCTGGACCGCTCGGGGTCGACCGCGAGCCCGGTCACCGGTGTGGGCAGCGTGTGGGGGACGTCGGCCAGGAAGGCCCCCAGCGTCACCACCTCGTCTGCCCCGAGCTCGCGGGCGGCGGTCACGAAGGTCTCGGCGAAGGTCCTCCAGCGGACGTTGGGCTCCATGCCGAGGAACAGGACCACGTCACGCCCCTCGACGTTCGTCAGCGAGAACCGGAGCTCCGGCCAGTCGATCCGGCGGGTGATCCCCTCCTCCAGGCGGACGGTCGGCCGGGTTACCTGGAAGTCGAGGAACTCGTCGGGGTCGATGTCGGCGAGCGGCTCGGCCCCCCATCGGTCCCGCAGGTACGCCAGGGCGGATGACGCGGCCTCGCCGCCGTCGTTCCAGCCGCTGAACGCGGCGATGAGGACGGGACGGTCCAGGTCCGGGAGGTGGGTCCAGCTGAGGCGACTCACAGGTCCAGTGTCCCACGCCTACATGAGTTCTCGGGCCCTGATCCGCTCGGCCACCTCGTCGGCCAGCTGGGAGAGCGCCTCGGTCCGCTCCACGGGGTAGGGTCCCGGCCGGAGCGAGCGGAGCCCCTCCGGCAGGCCCTCGAGCTCGGCGGCG
>JBOGVU010000021.1:0-31190 GCA_050692915.1 Actinomycetota bacterium
CAGCGAGCGAAGCGGAGAGGGCGGACCCCAGATGTGCAGGTCGACGTTCGGCTCCCACAGCGGCCCGAAGAACCCCAGCCCCTCGAGGTGGTCGAGGTGGAGGTGGGTCAGGAAGACGTGGATGGTCCGGGGGAGCTCCTCGCGCAGGGCGATGCCCAGCGGCCGGATGCCGGTCCCGGCGTCGAGGATGATGAGGGTGTCGTCGCCCAGCCGGACCTCGACGCATGAGGTGTTCCCCCCGTACCGGACGGTCTCGGGGCCCGGCGAGGCCAGGGACCCCCGGCACCCCCAGATCCGGGCCCTCACTACGCCCCGCTCTCTTCCCAGAAGATCGCCACCGCGCCGACGAACTCGTCTGTCCTGGCGAACAGTGGGAATGCGGTCACCGCGATGCTCCGCCGGACGTCGTCCCTCCCGGTGATGGCCATGGTCCGGTGGGCCGGCCGCTGTTCGGACAGGGCCACGGCGAGCGGGAGCTCCTCCGAGGAGAGCTTAGCCCCGGTCTCCGGGTCCTCAGGGTAGAACATCGTCCCCCACTCGTCCGAGGTCAGCTCGCCGGCCTCGGCGTAGGACTGGCCGAGGATCCCTTCCGCGGGCTCGTTGAAGTACACCAGCGTCCCCTCCGGATCGACCAGGAACATCGGCGTGGCGATCGAGGAGGCCAGCCCGCGGGCCAGGATCAGGACCAGGTTGTGCTCGGAGGTGGCCATCGGCTACGTCTTGGTCTTGCCCTCGCTGCCCTTGATGGCGGACTCCACGACGTCGCGGGGGACCGATGCGGCGGTGGACAGGCTCTTCTTCACCGCGTCGAGGGCGTCCTTCGAGATCTCGCCGGCGGCCTCCACGGCGGCCTCCGCGGCTCCCTTCGTCACGCCGGCCACGTCCTTGCCCACCCGGCCGGCTGCGTCGATGGCTCCCTCGACGGCGGCAACCGCGGTCCCGCCCACGTCGCCCCCGACCTCGGCCACGCTCTTGATGGCCGAGCGGACGGCGTGACGGGCCCCGTCGATCACGTCGCCCCCGACCTCGGCCACGGCCTGGACGGCGCCGGAGACCACGCCCTTCACCCCCGCCGTGAGCTCCACACCGGCCTCCGACGTGCCCCGCACGGCACCCTTCACGGTGTCGGTGACGACCCCCATGGCGGTGCCGGCGATCTCGCCCACGCCCCGCAGGGCCCCGGTCACGATGTCGGTGGCGGTCTGCCGGACCCCGTCCACGATGTCACCGGCGCCTCGGACCACGCCGATCACGGCGTTCTTGGCCTTCTCGGCCACGTTCTCGGCCATCGTGCACCTCCTCGGTAGGTCCCCACACTTTACCGGGCCACCGGCCCCTCGGGAACCCTCGCGCTATCCTCGATCCATGGAGCGGCCCCTGACGAGCTTCAGCCACGGCGCGGGGTGTGCCTGCAAGCTGAGCCCCCAGGACCTCACCGAGGTCCTGGAGCGGCTCGGCCCGGCGCCGCGGTCGGCCGATGTCGTGGTGGCCACCGACACGAAGGACGACGCGGCCGTCTATCGGCTGCCCGACGGGACCGGCCTGATCCAGACCGTGGACTTCTTCACCCCGATCGTGGACGACCCCTTCGACTGGGGGCGGGTGGCCGCAGCGAACGCGATCAGCGACGTGTACGCCATGGGGGGCCGGCCGATCCTCGCCCTGAACCTGGTGGCCTGGCCCGTGGACGACCTGCCACTGGAGATGCTGGCCAGGGTCCTCGAGGGCGGCGCCAAGGTCGTCGACGAGGCCGGCGCCGCTGTGGTCGGGGGTCACAGCATCCACGACCCGGAGCCGAAGTACGGGATGGCCGTGACCGGTCTCGTGGCCCTGGACCGGCTGGTCCGGAACTCTACGGCCCCGGCGGGGGCCCGCCTGTTCCTGACCAAGCCCCTCGGCGTGGGGATGATCACCACGGGGATCAAGCGGGGGAGAGCCACCGACGAGCAGGCCCGGGCCGCCGTCGAGGTGATGGCCACCCTGAACGGGCCGGCCTCCGAGGCCATGGTCGAGGCCGGGGCCCAGGCGGCCACCGACGTGACCGGGTATGGGCTCCTCGGCCACCTCCTGGAGCTCCTGGAGGCCTCGGGGGTGGCCGCCGAGCTCGACGCCGGGGCGGTCCCCGTGCTGGCCGGGGCGCTCGACCTGGCCCGCGAGGGCGTGATCGCGGGGGGGACCCGCCGGAACCGAGCGTTCGTCGAGCCCCACGTCGAGTGGGGGGACCTGGACGAGGGGGAGCGGTTCGTCCTGGCCGACGCCCAGACCTCGGGGGGCCTCCTGATCGCTACGTCGGACGGTGACGTGCTGGAGGCCGGCCTCCGGTCCCGGGGCGTGCCCGCCGCCGAGATCGGACGGACCACCGATGGCCCTCCCGGCCGCATGGTGGTGCGGGGCCGGCTGGCGGGGGGATGAATCCCACCCTGCTGGTAGGATTCGGTCCGGTGATCCCTTGCTCGAGGTCCCCAGACAGATGGTCGAGGAGATCCTGGCCCACGCCAGGGCAGGCCTCCCGAACGAGGCCTGCGGCGTGATCGCCGGCGAGGACGGCCGGCCTGTCCGGGTGTACCCGATGCGCAACGCCGAAGCCAGCCCGGTGGTGTACCGGTTCGACGAACGGGAGCAGCTCGAGGTGTTCACCGACATCGAGGATCGAGGCTGGACCCTCCTCGGGTTTTTCCACAGCCATACCCACACCGAGGCCTACCCGTCGCCCACGGACCGGGCCCACGCCCACTGGACCGACCCTGTCACGGCGGAAACGGTCCCCGCGTACCCGGGGACCCGGTACGTGATCGTGTCCCTGGCCGGCGACGAGCCCGAGATCCGGGCATTCCGGTTCGATGGAGGGGACCCCGTGGATGAGGAGGTCAGGATCACGTGAGCTTCACCGAGGACGAGGTCCGCCGGTACGCCCGCCACATCATCCTGCCGGGGATCGGCGGCGACGGCCAGCGGAAGCTACTGGACGCCAGGGTGCTGGTGATCGGGGCCGGGGGGCTCGGTTCGCCGGCGGCCATGTACCTGGCCGCGGCGGGCGTGGGGACGATCGGCCTGGTGGACTTCGACCGGGTGGAGCTGTCGAACCTCCAGCGCCAGCTCCTCCACGACACCGAGGACGTCGGCCGGCCCAAGGTCGACTCGGCCCGGGACCGTCTGGCCGACCTGAACCCGAACGTCGACGTGCACGCGCACAGGACCCTGCTGTCGAGCGAGAACGCCTTCGACGTGCTCGGCGACTACGACGTCGTGGTGGACGGTACCGACAACTTCCCGGTGCGGTACCTGGTGAACGACGCCACCCAGATGCTCGGTAAGCCCCTGGTGTACGGCTCGATCTATCAGTGGGAGGGGCAGGCCAGCGTGTTCCTGCCGGGCCAGGACACCCCGTGCTACCGGTGCCTGTTCCCCGAGCCGCCGCCGCCGGGGACGGTGCCGTCGTGCGCAGAGGGTGGGGTGTTCGGCGTCCTCCCGGGCATCATCGGGTCGATCCAGGCCGTCGAGGCCATCAAGCTCGTGCTCGGCGTGGGGGAGACCCTGGCCGGCAAGCTCGTGCTGTACGACGCGCTGCGCAACGAGTTCACCACGGTCCGCCTTCGGTGGGACCCGGACTGCCCGGTCTGCGGGAAGCACCCCACGGTCACCGAGCTGATCGACTACGAGGCGTTCTGCGGCCTGGCCCCGGGCCAGGCCCCGCCGGAGGCCGAGCAGACCCCGTCGGCCAGGGAGGCCTGAGCGGTGCCGGTCCGGGTCAAGGTCCCCACGATCCTCCGGGCGCACACGGGAGGCGAGGGTCAGGTCGACGGCGAGGGCGGCACGGTCAGGGAAGTGCTCGAGGACCTCGAGGGCCGCTTCCCGGGGATCCGGGCCCGCCTCGTCACCGACGATGGCGCCCTCCACAGGTTCGTCAACGTCTACGTGAACGACGAGGACGTGCGGTACCTCGGCTCGCTGGAGACCGAGGTGAGCGACGGCGACGTCGTGTCGATCCTCCCCGCGGTCGCCGGCGGCTGACCCGAGGATGCGGGCCGACGACATCCTCGGCGCGGTGGGGAACACCCCGCTGGTGGGGATCCAGCGACTCTCGCCGACGCCCACGGTCCGACTGTGGGCGAAGCTCGAGGGGCAGAACCCCACCGGCTCACTGAAGGACCGGATCGCCGTGGCCATGATCGAGGACGCCGAGCGCTCCGGCGAGCTCACCCCCGACCGCACGATCCTCGAGCCAACCTCGGGGAACACCGGCATCGCCCTGGCTCTGGTGGCCCGGCGGAAGGGCTACCGGATGCTGGCCGTCCTGCCCGACAACGCCAGCGAGGAGCGGCTCCGGCTGCTGGAGCTGTACGGCGCCGAGATCGTGCCCAGTCCCGCCGAGAAAGGCACGAACGGGGCCATCGAGGTGGCCCGCCGGTTGGCCGAGGACCCCCGCTACTTTATGCCGTTCCAGTACGGCAACCCGGCCAACCCCCGGGCCCACTACGACGGCACCGGGGCGGAGATCCTGCGGGACCTCCCCGAGGTCACCCACTTCGTTGCCGGCCTGGGAACGGGCGGGACCCTCACCGGCGCCGGCCGGCGCCTGAAGGAGCACCGCCCGGACATCGCCGTGGTGGCGGCCGAGCCGGAGCTCGGCGACCTCGTGTACGGCCTCCGGTCGCTCGACGAGGGGTTCATCCCCCCCATCCTGGACGAGTCGGTGCTCGACCGGAAGTTCCTGGTGTCCTCGGATGAGGCCCTTCTGGCCACCCGGGAGCTGGCTGAGCGGGAGGGGATCTTCGCGGGGATCTCCTCGGGTGCCGTGCTACACGCGGCCCGCCGGGTGGCCGCCGACCTCGACCGCGGCGATGTGGTGTGCCTGCTGGCCGACGGCGGGTGGAAGTACCTGTCGACCGAGGCGTGGGGCGGCGACCTGGATCGCGCGGCGAAGAGAGTCGGCGAGACGCTGTGGTGGTGAGCGTGGCCGGATTGATAGGCTTCGCCGATGTCTGATCCCAGGCCGATCGGGATCTTCGACTCGGGGGTGGGGGGGTTGACCGTGGTCCGGGCGGTCCTCGACCTCGTGCCCGGGGAGCCCGTGCTGTACTTCGGCGACACCGCACGCTTCCCGTACGGACCCCGCCCTCTGGAGGAGATCCGCAGGTTCGCTCGAGAGATCGCCGCGTATTTGATCGACCGCAAGGTGAAGTTCCTCGTCGTGGCGTGCAACTCGGTGGAAGTGGCGGCTATCGAGGACCTGGCGCGGCAAGCGCCCGTGCCGGTGATCGGGGTCATCGAGCCGGGGGTTCGGGCCGGGCTGCGGGCGACGCGCAACGGTCGGGTCGGGGTGATTGGGACCGAGGCCACCATCGCCAGCGGCGCGTACCTCCGAGCGGTGGCGGCCGAGGACGGCGGACAGGAGCTCGTGTCGGCGGCGTGCCCCGCGTTCGTCCCCCACGTCGAGCGCGGCGACACCACCAGCCCCGAGCTTCTGTCCGCCGCCCGCGGCTACCTGGCCCCGCTCCGAGACGCCGGCGTGGACACCCTGATCCTGGGGTGCACTCACTACCCGCTTCTGTCCGGCCTCCTCCAGCGGGTCATGGGCCCCGACGTCGTGCTGGTCTCTTCGGCCGAGGAGACCGCCAAGGATGTGTACGCGGCGCTCCTCGACGGCGGCCTGCTCCGGGACGACGGCCCGGTCCCCGAGCACGAGTTCCTGTGCTCCGGCGACCCGGGCTCGTTCCGGGCCCTGGCGGCGAGGTTCCTGGGGCCCGAGGCCGCCCGGGTCCGGGCCCAGAGCGTCCAGCCGGCCCCCGTGCCGGAGCACTGAATGGAGGTCACCGTCCTGGGGACCTCCGCCGCGTGGCCCGGACCCGGTCGGGCCGCCGCCGGGTTCCTGGTGCAGCACGAGGGCACGGCCGTGGTCCTGGACCTCGGCCCCGGCACGCTCTCGAACCTCCAGCTCCGAGTGCCCCACGAGCGGCTCGA
Source organism: Actinomycetota bacterium (assembly GCA_050692915.1). Classification (GTDB taxonomy): domain Bacteria; phylum Actinomycetota; class UBA4738; order UBA4738; family CALAEC01; genus CALAEC01. The sequence goes on from JBOGVU010000021.1 coordinate 5,962, forward strand.
TGCGGTCCTGATCACCCACGAGCACCTGGACCACTGCCTGGACCTGTACCCGCTCACGGTGGCCAGGGTGTTCCATCCCGAACCCCTGACCCCGCTCCCGCTGTACGCCCTGCCGGGCGTGTTCGAGGCGGTGGCGGCCCTCGAGGACGCGGAGGGTCAGGAGGAGATGCGCGGCCTGTTCGACGTCCGTGAGCCCGGTGACGGGTTCGAGGTTGGCACGTTCCGGATCACCAGCCGCCCGCTCCCGCACACGGTTCCGAACCTCGGCTTCCGGGTCGAGGCCGGCGGCGCCGCGGTGGCGTACACCGGCGACACCGGCCCCTCGGAGGAGATCGAGGCCCTGGCGAATGGCGTCGACCTCCTCGTGTCCGAGGCGAGCTGGGAGGACGAGGACGGCATCCTGGTGGAGGGGCACCTCACGGCCCGCCAGGCCGCCGAGCACGCTGTCGCGGCCGGCGTGGGCTCGCTGGTCCTGACGCACTTCTGGCAGACGGTGAACCGCGAACGGGCCCGAGAGCTGGCCGCGGCGGTGTTCGACGGAGAGGTCGTGGTGGCCGACGAGGGCCTGACCATCCCGGTAGGGGCCTGAGGTGGAGCTGGTCGTCCTCGGCGCCCACGGGACCTGGCCCTCGGCCGGAGGCGCCACCAGTGGCCTCCTGGTCCGCCACGACGGCCGGAGCCTGCTGCTCGACCTCGGCTCGGGGACCGTGGCGAAGCTGCAGGAGCACACGGGGCTGTTCGATCCACACGGCGTGCTTATCTCGCACTCGCATCCGGATCATGTGTCCGACCTGTACACGTACCTCCTGGCCCGGCTGTTCGCCCCGGAGCGTCCACCACTGATCCCGCTGTACCTGGCGCCGAAGGTCCTGGAGCGGTTCACGCCGCTCCTGGCCGACGATAGTGGGCCGATGCGGCCGCAGGAGGCGTTCGACGTGGTCGAGGTGGAGCCCGGCACCGAGCTCTCCCTCGGCCCGTTTAAGATCCGGACCGCCCCGATGCGGCATTCGGTGCCGACGCTCGGCGTCCGGGTCGAGGCCGGCGGCGCCGCCCTGACGTATTCGGCGGACACCGGCCCCACCGACGAGCTGGTCAGGCTGAGTCGGGGCTGTGACCTCCTCGTGGCCGAGGCCTCGTGGCAGACGGACGGTATCGATCGGCCTCCCATCCACCTCACCGCCAGGGAGGCCGGAGAGATGGCCGCCCGGGGCGAGTGCGACCGGCTGATGCTCACGCACATCCGGCCGTATCTCGACCGGAATCTGTCCCGGGAGGAGGCCGCCGGGACGTTCGGCGGCGAGATCCTCCTGGCCGCGGAGGGCCTGTCGGTGGAGGTGGGGAGATGAGGAGCGACGGACGCGAACTCCGGGACCTGCGCCCGGTTCGCTACCAGACCGGGTACCTCGAGTGGGCGGAGGGCTCGGTCCTGCTGGAGATGGGCAAGACCCGCGTCCTGTGCGCGGCGTCGTTCGAGCCCCAGGTCCCCCGGTTCCTCCAGGGCAGCGGCAAGGGATGGGTGACCGCCGAGTACGGCATGCTGCCCCGGTCCACGGCCGAGCGGACCCCCCGGGAGGCGGCCCGGGGCCGCCAGAGCGGCCGGACCTACGAGATCCAGCGCCTGATCGGCCGGTCGCTGCGGGCGGTGACCCGCCTGGAGCGTCTCAAGGAGGCCTCGATCTGGGTCGACTGCGACGTCCTCCAGGCCGACGGGGGGACCAGGACCGCCGCCATCACCGGCGGCTTCATCGCTCTTCGGCTGGCGCTCCGGACGCTGAAGGAGCGCGGGGACATCGAGCACGAGGACGTACTGACCGATTCAGTGGCCGCGGTGAGCGCGGGGATCGTGGACGGCAGTCCCATGCTCGACCTCTGCTACGAGGAGGACAGCCGGGCCGAGGTCGACTTCAACGTGGTCATGACCGGCTCCGGCCGCCTCGTCGAGGTCCAGGGCACGGCCGAGGGTGACCCGTTCACCCGGGAGCAGCTCGACGAGATGCTCGGCCTGGCCGCGACCGGGATCGAGGAGCTGACCGCGATCCAGAGGAAGGCAACCGGCGCGTGAGCCCGGGGTTCCCCCCGCGCATCGTGGTGGCCACCCGCAACGCACACAAGGTCCGGGAGATCCTGCGCATCTGCCACGACTGGCCGGTGGAGTGGGTCACGGACGCGCCGCTGCCCGAGGTGGAGGAGACCGGTAGGGGTTACCTGGAGAACGCGCTCCTCAAGGCCGAGGCCGCCGCGGAGGCGACCGGCGAAACGGCCCTGGCGGACGACTCGGGGATCGAGGTCGACGCCCTGGGCGGCGGGCCCGGCCCCCGCTCGGCCCGGTACGCGGGGGAGGGGGCCACCGACGAGGCAAACCTCCGGGCCCTCCTCGGTGCGTTGGCTGGCATCCCTCGGGCGGGCCGCACGGCCAGGTACCGGGCCGTGGCGGTCCTGGCCGGCCCTGGAACGGAGGAGGTCCACGCCGAGGGCACGTGCGAGGGGATCGTAGGGACGAAGGCCCGGGGGACCGGCGGGTTCGGGTACGACCCCATCTTCGAGCCGGCCGGGTGGGACCGGACCATGGCCGAGCTGACCCCCGAGGAGAAGGACCGGATCAGCCACCGGGGCCGGGCCCTCCGGGCGCTTCGGGACCTGCTGGCCGGGGGATAATCAGAAGAACCACCCGAAAGGAGGAACGTCCATGTGTCTGACGTGCGGATGCGGCATCCCCGATGACGATCACGGGGACAGCCGACACATCACCATGAGCGAGCTGAAGGCCGCGGCCGAGGCGGCGGAGATCGACGTCGACGAGGCCGCCACGAACCTCCAGGCGACCTACCCCAAGGGCAAGTAGCGAGCCGGTTTGACTGGCACGGGGACCCCGGCCGATGATGGCCGGGGTCCGCCGTTAGGAGGGAGCGCATGCCGATCAGCCTGAGGAACCGGCGAGAGAACCGCGCCTGGACGCTGAAGGAATGGATCCAGGGCTACCCGCTCGGACACCCCTCCCATCCGTTGTTCGTGCACTTCCCGATCGCCTTCTACACGGCCACGCTGGTGTTCGACCTGATGACCAGGATCGAGCCGAACCCCGGCTTGGTCCAGGCGGGGACGTTCCTCTTGATCGGGGCGGCGGCGGCCACGGTCATCCTGGTCACCACCGGGCTGATCGACTGGTGGGGGATGGTCAGGGGCTCGTCGAAGCGCCGCATCGCCACCTGGCACCTGCTCTTCCAGGTCGTGGCGTTTAGCTTCTTCTTCACCACGCTGATCCTCCGGTTCCCCGACCGCACCGCTCCCCAAGCCGAGACCCTGTGGATCGTGCTGGAGGCGCTCGGCTTCGTGGTACTCAGCGTGGGCCAGTACCTCGGCGGTGTGCTCGTCTACGAGAAGGGCATGCGGGTCCGCACCGGCGGCGCGGACTAGTCGAGGGGCACGTCGACCAGGATCAGCTCGGTGGTCTCGTCGGCCGCGAGCGGGAGCGTGTCCTCGTCGCGGACCTTGGCTGCGTCCCCGGTGCCGAGCTTCTCGTCGCCGGCCCGGAGGGCGCCTTCGATCACGTAGAGATACGCCCCCCGCCCCGGACCAAGCCGGTGGGCGATCTCGGTCCCGGCGTTCAGACTGGACACGTAGACCCGGGCGTCCCCGTGCACCTTGACCGCCTCCCCGCCGTCAGGGGAGAGGACCTCGAGGAGCCGGTCGGTCCGGTCCTGTTCGGTGAACACCTTCTGCTCCAGGCTCGGGGAGAGGCCTCGCTCGGTCGGCATGATCCACAGCTGGATGAACCGCATGGGCTCGGTCTCGGATCCGTTCTGCTCCGAGTGCCAGGCGCCGCTGCCGAGGGTCATCCGCTGGACCGAGCCCGCGGGCAGGACCCCGCCGCCGCCCTGGTCGTCCTCGTGCCGGAAGGTCCCCTCGACCACGTACGTGATCCCCTCGATGTCACGGTGGGGGTGGAGGGGCCACACGGCCCCGGGGACCAGGCGGTCGTCGTTGAACACCCGGAGGGGGCCCCAGCCCATGTTCTCGGGGTCCCGGTACCGGTCGAACGAGAAGTGCCACCTGGCGGTGAACCAGCCGCCCTCAGCCCTGTAGATCTCTTGGTCGCGGCGAACCCGGATCACCTCGCCATGATAGAACCCCGTTCGGTGGCCGAGCGGTGAGCGAGCGCGTGTCCGAGTCCTTCCATCCGACCGACGTCGACGACCTTCGCCTGTACCTCGAGGCCGCGGGGGCGGAGCCCCTGCTCACGAAGGAGACGGAGGTCGAGCTGGCCATCGCCATCGAGCACGGGAAGGAGGCCGAGCGACGGCTGGTCTCCGGCCGGATCCGGTCCGACAAGAGCAAACGGAAGCTCCGGGAGGACCGCCGGAAGGCCGAGCGGGCCCGGCGCCGGTTCATCCTGGCGAACCTCCGCCTGGTGGTGTCCATCGCCAAGAAGTACCAGGGGCAGGGACTCCCGCTCCTCGACCTGATCCAGGAGGGGAACATCGGCCTGATGCGAGGCGTGGAGCTGTTTGACTGGCGCCGCGGTTTCAAGTTCTCGACCTACGCGACGTGGTGGATCCGGCAGGCCATCACCCGGGCCATCGCCGACCGAGGCCGGCAGATCAGGATCCCCGTGCACGTGCACGAACGGATCCGGAAGGTCCGGCAGGTCCGAGAGCGCCTGGCCCAGCAGACCGGGCGGGACCCGACCCCCGAGGAGATCGCCACGGCGGCCGGGGTCAGGGTGGAGGATCTGGCCGGACTCGAGGTGGCCGCCCGACGCGAGCCTCGTTCCCTCCAGGAGCCGGTGGGCGAGGACACCGAGCTGGTCGACCTGGTGGCCCTGGTCGAGGACGAGAGTCCGGTCGACGCGGTCGAGGACGCCCTCCTCCGGGAGGAGATCGGCGAGGCCGTGCAGACCGCCCTCGAGCCCCTGGAGCGCGAGGTCGTGGTGCTCCGGTACGGCCTGGGGACGGGGCATCCCCTCAGCCTCCGTGAGGTCGCGGAGATGGTCGGCGTGTCGGCCGAGACCGTCCGCAAGGTCGAGCGGATCGCCCTCAACAAGCTCCGCGAGTCGGAGCTGTTCGAGGGCCTATAGGCCGTGCCGGTCGTCGTCACCGGCGCGTCTGGCGGGATCGGGCAGGTCCTGGTCCCGATGCTCGCGGAGCGGGGCGAGGTCCGGGCGGTGATCCGGAACCGAGCCGAAGCCGAACCGCTCCGGGCCGCCGGGGCCAAGGTGGCCGCGGCCGACCTGGCCGATACCGCAACCGTGGTCACGGCCATGACCGGGGCCCACACGCTGATCCACCTCGCCGGCGGGCTCGACTTCCCCGACGAGCGCGCGTACGAGGCCGCGAACTTGGGGACGGTCCGGGACGCCCTGGAGGCGGCGGGGGAGGCCGGCGTGGTTCGGTTCCTGCTCCTCTCCTACCCCGTCGCGTCTCCTGATTCGCCGAACGCGTACCTTCGGACGAAGGGACTGGCCGAGGAGGCCGTCCGCGACTCGGGCCTGGAGCATCTGATCCTCCGTTCGACCCACGTGTACGGCCCCCGGCAGCGCTGGCTCGACGAGATGCGAGCCGCGGCGTCCCGTCCCGTCGCGGCCACGGTGGTTGGCACGGGCCGGCAGCGGATCGCCCCGTCGTACGTGGATGACGTGGCCCGGGCGCTGGTGGCCGGGGACGACCGGGCCGGCGCCGCGTCGGGCACGTTCTCCCTCCAGGGCCCGGACACGCTCACCGCCGACGAGCTCGTCGACCGTCTGGCCGGCCGCCCGCGCCGCAAGGTCCATCTCGCCCCTCGGGCCGCCCGCCGAGCCGCCCGGCTCCTCGGCCGACGGCTATCGGTGACGATGCTCGAGGTCCTGGCGGCCGACTCACTGGGGGATGCTCCGGATGCCGCCCGAGAGCTGGGGGTGATCCAGACGCCACTCGAGGACGGCCTGGCCGCTTCCGGGAGCGGTCCCTGATGAGCGGGGGCGCCGCGGCCGCTCCGGGCCGGTCCGTCCTCCGGCCCCTGGTGTGGGGGTTCCACCTGTCGCTCCCGCTGCTCGGCCTGTGGCTGCTCCTGGCCCAGCCCCAGCTCGACGTGATCTGGGAGGACCACCTCAGCCACTTCTGGCTGATCGTGGTGGTGGCGGGGGTGAACGTGGCCCTGGGGCTCCGGGTCAGCGCCGCGGCCCGGGAGCGGGCCGACGCCCGGCTGTTCCTGGTGTCGCTGACGTTCCTGTCGAGCGCGGGGTTCTTCCTCCTCCACGCCCTGGCCACCCCGGAGGTCCTGCTCGGCGAGCCGAACGCGGGCTTCACGCTGGCGGCCCCAGTGGGCCTGCTGGTGGCGGCTTTCTTTGCCGCGGCGTCGGCGGTCGACCTCAGCCCCGAGCGGTCAGCGGCGATGATGCGACGTTCCCCCTGGCTGCTCGCCGTCGTGGCGGTGCTCCTGCTCGGCTGGGGTGCGGCCTCGCTCCTCGAGGCGCCGCTGCTGAACCGCCCGCTGGAGGTCGAGACGTCCACGACCTTCCTCGGCGTGCTGGCGGCGATCGGGGTGCCGCTCTACCTGTTCGCCGGCGCTCGCTACCTCGTCGTCTACCGGCGTCGGCGGGCGGTGTTCATGATCAGCGTCATCACCGCGTTCGCCCTGCTGGCCGAGGCCATGGTGGCCATGGCCCTGGCCCGCTCCTGGCAGCTCACGTGGTGGGAGTGGCACGTCCTCATGGCCGTGGCGTTCCTGTTCGTGGCGTACAGCGCCCGGGTGCAGGGCCGTCGGGAGGGCTCGGCCACCGGGCTGTGGACCTCGATCTCGCTCGAGGAGACGCTCCGGGAGATCCGCGAGGAGTACGGCGCTGCCCTCGAGGCGCTCGTGGAGGCCATGCGCCGTCAAGAGGCCACGGGCGATGAGGGCGGGGTCCGTCCGCTGGCGGCCCGGCTGGCCGCGCGGTTCGACCTCACCGGGGGGCAGACCGAGGTTCTCGAGCGCGCCGCCGAGGCCCTTGCGGGCGAGCGGGACCAGCTGCGGCGGCTGGCACCTCTGGTGGCGCTCGGCCGGGAGGCTAGGGTGATCCTGGAGGAGCGGGAGCTGCTCCGCCGGGCCCGGGAGCTTGCAGCCGAGGCCTTCGGCCGGGACGAGCTGCGGATCGGGATCGTCGAGGACGGCGTCCTCAGGTTCCCGGACGCGGCCACCGCGGCCGACGGCCCCGCCGAGGAGGCCGTCCGCAGCCTTGAGGCCGTCGAGCGGGACGGCGTGCTGGCGCTCCCGCTCACGGTGAAGGGCCACGCCGCCGGCGTCCTCGAGGTCCAGCGTCCGGCGGGGCGAAGGTTCGCCGAGCGCGACCGGTCCGTGCTCCAGTCGCTGGCCAGCCAGCTGTCGATCGCGCTCGAGAACGCCCGGCTCTACCGGCAGATCGACGCGCTGTTCCGCCAGTACATGTCGCCCGACGTGGCCACCGCGCTCCTGGCCGACCCCGCCCAGGCCGACCTCGGTGGTGGAATCGAGGAGGTCACGGTGCTGTTCGCGGATCTCCGCGGGTACACCACGTTCTCCGAGCGGGCCGCCCCGGAGGAGGTGGTCGATCTCCTCAACCGCTACTTCGGGATCGCGGTGCCAATCATCCTCGAGCACGGCGGCACCGTCGCGCAGTTCGTGGGGGACGCCGTGATGGCCATGTGGAACGCGCCGACCCGCCAGCCGGACCACGCGCTCCGGGCCAGCCGGGCGGCCCTGGCCATGCAGCGGGCCATCGAGGCGGCCGCGGAGGGCCACCCCGGGTGGCCCAGGTTCCGGGTGGGCATCAACAGCGGCCCGGCGCTCGTGGGGAACATCGGGAGCGCCGAGTTCCGGAACTTCACGGCGATCGGTGACACGGTGAACCTGGGCGCCCGCCTGGAGGGCAAGGCACCGGTCGGCTCGGTGCTCATCGGGGAGCGGACCCTCGAGCTGCTGGAGGATGAGGCCGACGTGGAGCCCGTCGGCGAGATCAGGGTGAAGGGGAAGGAGCGTGCCGTGCGCGCGTTCGTGCTCAGATCGATCCGATCCCGATAGCTCCCGGCCTGCACGGAACCTGCACAGCCGTCACACCGGGTCTGCGCACACTCGCCCTAGACTTACCGATGGTGAACGCGCGCCGGATCCTCGTGATCGAGGACGAGCCGACCATCGCAGCATCGGTCGCCGCCCGCCTTCGGAAGGAGGGGTTCGACGTCGATCTGGCCGAGGACGGCCCATCAGGAGTGGATCGATCTCGGGAACTACGGCCCGACCTTGTGATCCTCGACGTCATGCTCCCGGGCCTCGATGGGATGGAGGTCTGCCGCGAGATCCAGCGGGAAAGCCCCGTACCCGTTCTGATGCTCACCGCTCTGGACTCCGAAGCGGATCTTCTGGTCGGTCTGGGAGTGGGAGCAGATGACTACATGACCAAGCCGTTCAGTCCACGCGAGCTCGTGGCCAGGGTCAAGGCGCTTCTCCGGCGGGTGGAGCGTCGGGCTCCAGCGGGAGGAACCATGGTCGTGGGCGTCTTGGAGATCGACCCGGCGTCGCGGCGCGTGCGGCGGGCCGGAGATGAGGTTGGGCTGACCCGGACCGAGTTCGACCTCCTCGTCGCGCTCGCCGAGCGCCCGGGAGAGGTACGGAGCCGCGATTGGCTCCTCTCGCGAGTGTGGGGATATCGAGACGCCTCCGGGGTACGGACGGTCGACTCCCATGTCCGGGCCGTGCGTCGGAAGCTGGGATCCGAGACGATCCGGACCGTCCACGGGGTCGGGTACGCGCTTGAGGTGCCAGATCGATGAGGGCCCGTCGGCTGCGCCCGCTCGATCCGCTGTCCTCCATCAAGTTCAAGCTCAGCGTGGTCATCGTGGCGGCCGTCGGCGTGATCGTGCTGGTGCTTTCCTTCGGGCTCCGAGCGGACATGCCCGTCGTTCTGGTGGGGTTGGCGTCGGGTGTGTTGGCGCTGGGGGTCGTGCACGTCCTGGCCAGGGGGATGACCTCGCCGCTCCGGGAGATGGCCGCGGCCGCCAGGGCCATGGCGCGAGGCGACTACTCGCGCCGGGTGACCGCCAGCTCCCGAGACGAGGTCGGCGAGCTCGCCAGGGCGTTCAACGCCATGGCAGCGGAGCTCGGCGAGACCGACAGGATCCGCCGCGATCTCGTCGCCAACGTCTCGCACGAGCTCCGGACCCCGATCACCGCCCTGCGGGCCGCCCTGGAGAACCTCGTGGACGGTGTCGAGCCTCCGGATCCCCACACGCTGCGTACGATGCTCGCCCAGGTCGACAGGCTCCGCCGGCTCGTGGACCAGCTCCTCGACCTGTCCCGCATGGAGTCGGGCGGCGTTCCGCTGGAGCGGCGCCCGTTCGAGCTGAAAAGGATGCTCGAGCAGGCCGTGGGCGAGTCGCGCCTCCACTCGACCCAGGGCACGGACCGCGGGGTGCGGCTGAACGTGGAGGTCCGGCCCGCCGGGCTCCGGGCTGACGGGGACGCGGAGCGGATCCATGAGGTCGTCGCCAACCTGCTCGAGAACGCCGTTCGCCACTCGCCGGAGGGCGGAGAGGTAACGGTCCGTGCCCACGCCGATCCGAAACACGTGTGGATCGAGGTGGCGGATCAGGGCCCCGGCATCCCCCGGGACGAGGCGTCACGGGTGTTCGAGCGCTTCTATAGAGCCGACTCCGCAAGGGCCGCCCGAGACGGGGGCACCGGCCTGGGGCTGGCCATCGCGAAATGGATCGTCGATGCCCACGGCGGGGACATCCGTGTGGAGCGCAACCGGCCCCGCGGGTGCCGGATGGTGGTCGTGCTGCCGACGGGAGCCACGTGAGCGTGGAGGGCTTCGGGACAGCGGCGGGCGGATCGACGGAGCTTGGCAGGGACGCGCCGATCCCTCGGGTGGCCGTGCCTGCAGCTCTGGCGGTCGCGGTGAGTGCGGCGGCGATGATCCCCGGCCAGCCCATCGGACTCGGCGTGTTCCTGGTGGCGACTGGGAGCGCGATCGCGGTGTCGCTGTGGCGGCCACGGGAACTCAGCCTGAACGAGGCGATCCTCGGCATGTGGGCCCTCGCCCTGGTCGGGATGTCGGTGGTCCGATCGGCCGAGTGGCTGCTGGCCTTCGATTTCCTCGGCGCCATCGGGCTGGGCGCACTGGCCGTCACGGGCGGGATGACGTGGGCAGAGGTGTTCGGGGCCGTTCCCACCGTGGTGACTCGGTCGTTCGTCGCCGCCGGCTTCCTGGGCCGGCCGCTCGCCGGCGCCGCGGGCCGCCTGGGACGGCTCTCTCCGGCGCTCCGGGGAGCGGTCCTCGGAGCGGGGCTCCTGGCGGTGTTCGGGGGGCTCTTCGCCGCCGCCGACCCGGCCTTTTCTCACCTGGCCGGCCAGGTCCTCTTCCCCGAGTGGGACCTTTCCCTGCTCCCGGCCAGGATCCTGGTGTTCGGCGTGGTGCTTCTGGGCATCGTGAGCCTGGCCGCGGCGGGGCCTCGGTACATGGTGGCCCGCGGTGCGGTCCTCTCGCCGGCCCCGAGGCGTGGTCTCGTCCGCCTGGAATGGGCTGTGGCTCTGGGGCTCCTCGATCTGCTGTTCGCAGCGTTCGTGGCGGTGCAGATCGCCGTGCTGTTCGGTGGGCGGGACCACGTGCTCCGGACAGCCGGCCTGACGTACGCCGAGTACGCCCGACAAGGGTTCTTCCAGCTCGTCGCCGTCGCGGCGCTGACGCTCGGGGTGGTCGCCGGCGGGGTGCGGTGGTCCCGTCTCCAGCGGGCGGCCGACCGGCGGCTCCTCCAGGCCCTGCTCGGTCTGCTCAGCGTGCTGACCCTGGTTGTCCTCGTCTCAGCGCTGCGGCGGCTGCTCCTGTACGAGGAGACCTTCGGATTCACGCGACTGCGGGTCTCGGTTCACGCCACGATCCTGTGGTTGGGGGCGCTGTTCATCCTGATCCTGGTTGGAGGCGTCCTGTGGAAGGGCCGATGGCTTCCTCGAGCCTGCGTGATCCTCACCGCAACGGGCTTGCTCCTGTTCTCGCTGGCGAACCCCGATCGGCTGGTGGCCGAGCAGAACGTGCAGCGGTACCGGGCCACCGGTGAGTTCGATCTCGCCTATGCGGCCGGGCTCAGCCCCGACGCGGTGCCAGCGTTCGACTCCCTTCCGGCATGGTTGCGTGACTGTGCCCTTCAGCCGCATGCGGATCTCCGAAGGGATCAGGACTCCGTCCTTGGATGGAACCTGGCACGGGAGCGGGCTCGCCGGGTCCTCACGAGCCAGGGTATGCCGTCGTGCCGGATCCCCTCCGGAGCTCCCGCGAGGGGGTTCTGATGCGCGCCGTCACGACCGAGCTGGTGGTGAAGGCCGATGAGCGGTTCGGATTCGTCGACCTGACGCAGCCCTTGCGGCGGTCGGTGAAGGACGCCGGCATCGCGGATGGCTGCGTGGTGGCGTTCTGCGCCCACACGACCTGCTGTCTCCTGATCAACGAGTGGGAGGAGGGCGCGCTGACCGACCTCCGACGGCGCATCGACGTCCTCCTCCCCTCCGATGACGTCTACGCGCACGACGATCTCCAGAGCCGACGGCAGAACCTGGAGGACGGCCACGAGAGGCCTAACGGCCGTTCTCACGTCGCGCAGATGCTGCTGGGAGGCTCGTCGCAGACCATCCCACTCTCGCGAGGGGAACCGGCGTTCGGCCGATGGCAGCGGCTCCTGCTCCTGGAGCTCGACGAGCCCAAAGAGCGGCACGTGCTGTTGCACGTCTTCGGCGAATAGGTGTCCCGCGGACGGGGTATCTCTCTAGGGGAATAGGCACCTACGAAGGAGCGATCGCCATGTCCATGATCGAGCAGTCCATCGACGTCAGGGTCCCGGTTCGCACCGCGTACAACCAATGGACCCAGTTCGAGGAGTTCCCCGAGTTCATGGAGGGTGTCGAGGAGGTCAAGCAGATCACCGACGACCGCCTCCGGTGGCACGCGGAGATCGCCGGCGCGGAGCGCGAGTGGGAGGCCAAGATCGACGAGCAGCGTCCCGACCAGCGTATCGCCTGGCACAGTCTCGACGGCCCGACGCACGCCGGCGTGGTGACGTTCCACCGCATCGACGACTCCATGACCCGGGTCATGCTCCAGCTTGAGTGGGAGCCGGGCGGCCTCGCCGAGAAGGTGGGCGACTGGACCGGCATGGTCACCAAGAGGGTGAAGGGTGACCTGGAGCGGTTCAAGGAGTTCATCGAGAGCCGGGGCCCGGAGACCGGGGCCTGGCGCGGGGAGATCGACCAGGACCCCACCCGCTGAGCCTGAGTGACCGACGAGGGGGCCGGGCCGTGTGGCCCGGCTCTCCTCGTGCGAGAGGGGGGATTCGAACCCCCACGCCCTTCCGGGCACCGGCTCCTAAGGCCGGCGCGTCTGCCGTTCCGCCACTCTCGCTCCGGCGAGTATAGGCCGGGGTTTGACCCTCTCTGCCTGGGCTGGCTAGGGTCACGCCGATGGATATCGGCCCGCCCCCGCCGCCCGGTACGTACGGGCCCTCGCCGGTGCCGCCGCCGGGTTCCTACGCGCCGCCTGAGGCCGCCCCGCCTCCGGGGGCCGGCGGGAGGATGGGCGCAGCGATCGTCCTCCTCCTGCTCGGCTCCGGATCGGTGGCGTACAACGCCTGGGACCTGTGGCTCCTGGCCGAGGACCTGGAGATCTTCGACCAGGCCAGGATGGGCTCGGTGGGGTCCGCCCTCCTGGCGATCGACGGCGCCCTGATCGTCTCCGGCCTCCTCCAGGTGGCCGGCGGGGTGGGGATCCTGGCCAAGCGGTCGAGGGGCCGGGGGCTCGGGCTGGCCGGCTGCCTGGGCGCAGTGCTCGGTTGGGTGGCGTTCCTGGTCCTGGTGGTCGGGCGGGATCTCTTGGCCGGGGTCAGCGTCCAGGCGTGGGTCATGCTGCTGATCTCGGTATCGGGCTCGGTGCTGGCCGGGGGCCTGCTCCTGGTCGGCCGGGAGCCCTTGGCCCCGCCCGGCCCCGAAGCCGCTGAGAGCTTTGCTCCAACTGTTCGAGATCGAGAATGAAGGTCAGCGTGTCGAGCCACTGCTAGGTGGGAGGGGACTCCATGTGTGAACTGGAGAAATGGGTGGATGAAACGCCAGAGGTTCAGCTTGGCCACACGGTTGAGGTGAGCTGGGTCCACAAGACACGTTTCACAGAGAGCTTCCACGTCACAGGGGCGCTCAAGCAGCGCTTAGAGCGATTGGAGGAGGAGCGTGACGAGTCTCGACGCGAAACGTTCCGGCTTCGACAGCACCGTGACCGTTTGGGTGTTGGAGTGGCGGTCGTGGTTATCGTGGCAGGAGTCTTCTTCCTAATGTGGCGATCGGCGAGGGCTGAGGTCTCGCGAGTGTCGCGACATGTTGAAACTGCCACGGAACAAGGCGACACGAAGGGTGCGCTGAACGTATGGTTTCTTCGGCATGACGCAATCAGCGCGGCGATTCAAACAGTGGGCATCGCACGTGAGGAGGCCGAAGAAATGGCCGCCGAAAGCTACTCAGCCGGCGTCAGTGATGCCGTCGATTGCCTCGATCGGAGCAGCCGGGAAGAGTGTAACGAGCTCTTCTATTACCAGGCCGTTCCTAGCTACCCTGGTGATCCGGGCCATATCCCAGATCAGGCATTTGGTCGATTCGCAAGGATCTTCAACCGACAGACAGACGCTTTGTTCGATGTTCTCTGCGGACGATCACCTGGGACGCACCTGGTCGGACCTGAAGCGGGCATCTCTAACCTTTCCTACGAGGGGCGTTGGGCAGATGCGACTGAGTGGCTGCTGGAGAAGGGATGCAAAGAACGAAACCTTGGCGCAGCTGTGTCCTATGTCGACGAGCCTTTCCTCGTTGGAAGCGACGACCCTTGGGAGGACTTAGTTATCAAGCTGGAAGCTGAGGAGCGTGGGATCCCCAACTGGCTCCTAGGTGACGAATGAGCGATTTGAATCGATGGACTGCCGCAGTTAGCTCTCGTCTGAGGGCTGTCCGCGTATCACTCCTAGATCGTCCAGCCTCATTTCGAGTCTCGCGAGGGAATCCACCAGCATCATCTGGAGCACAACCTGCGCGTAGTCCGTCCAGCTCTCCGTTCCGATGAGGCTGAAGGCCGCAACCTGGCCCTGGGTAAATGGCTTCGAGTATTTGCCGCCTGCCGAAGCTAGGAGTCTGACTACCCTCATCTTGTTACCAGGCGAGAAGTCGAGAAGAAGCGCCGGTGGCGGCTGCAATCTCGTTACGTCCGGATCCCAGTCCACCCACTGCCCCGAGCCTTCGTCGTGGTAGACGATGCCCCCGTCAGGCTTCATGTTCCACCACACACCCTTGTGCTCCATGCGCATGTCCAACGGAAGCCCTCCTCCCGATCGGATGCTGGGAGCCTATCGATAGAAGAACTCGGCTGCGACAAGCACGCGAAGTGCGAGCTCATCCACCGGCATTCCTTCGGGCATGCGCACCCCCCTCTCTCCTGGCCCTTCAGGCGTTCCTCGACGATCAGGAGGGCGTGGGCGGGGAATGTGAACACGTCCATTCGTCCCTCTTTGCTTCCGACTCGTATTCCCTTCGAGCGAGCTCCACCAGGGCACGAAGGTATCCAGGATTTCCACCAGGAAAAGTTCTGCTCAAAGCTTCGAGCGTGACCCGGCTCGAGGCGTCCGGGTCACGGCCCTCATGCCGAGCACGTTGATACTCCGCTGTGGCGAGGTTCTCAGCAGCGGCCTCCGCCTCTGCTTCTCTGGCGAGTTCGGCGGCTAATGCGCCTGCGTCTCTCGAGTTCAGCGAGAGATGATCATGGAGGAAGGCTGCGGCGCTCCTCTGTGCCTCTTGCCGAGTCCCGCCCTTCTCACGGACCTCCTCGTACACGCCGAGCGCACCTCCCCTAATGGGGGCCGCGAGCGGCGAGTCGTCCAGCAGGCGGCGTAACCTTCTGCCTCTCCAAGCACGGAACACTCAGCTGAGCATATCGGGCTGCCGCGAGATCCGAGGATTCATGGTTTGACCGCTTCACCACCAGAGAAATAGCATCATCGCGCTGAGAGGACTCGGAGACTGACGAGCCGCGATGCCAACGCCGACGCCGGAACCCTTCCTAGCCAGATGGACGGATGTTGCGGATATTCTCGCAAACGTCGCACAAGTCTTCGCGTTCATCGTGGGCGGTTTGTGGATTCTGGGCCGCTATCGCAAGGAGCGTCAGCATCTTCCCCGAGCAAGCATGACTCACAAGATTGCGCACTACCGTCTGCCGACGAAGGACGTGCTCCTGCGGCTGAACATCCTCCTAAAGAACCCTGGCTCCGTGGTGCTGGAAATCGAGTCGGCAATCATTCGAATCCAAAGGGTTATGCCACTGCCTCAGGGCATACGGCAGGCAATCGAGAAGGGAGACTCCCTGCCTGAGCAGCAAGGCCAGATCAAGTGGCCGTCAGAGAAGAGGCTAAACCTCACCTGGGGACGCGGCGAGTTCGAGGTAGAGCCAGGAGAGTCCGACGAAGTGACGCGTGAGTTCATTCTGAGTGGCGACTTGGAGACAGTACGCGTATATAGCTACTTCAAGAACACTAGGAAGAAGGATCGCGAGATTGGGTGGGGTTTGTCTACCCTTTACGACGTCGGTGCCAAACGCGGTGGAGCTGAGAAGACGGTTGAGGACCTAAGCGGAAAGGGGGACGCGGTGAGCCACGAAGTGCACGTACCTACCTTGGAGAAACCGCAGCAGCCTCCCGAACCAGAGCGGGAGCCCGGGGAGAGGCAGCAGCGTCCTGAGCCCGATTGGGACGAGTCAGAGCAGCAGGGACCTGAGCCGGAAGAGAAGCAGCAGAGGCCTGAACCGGATGGGGACGAGACGGCTCAACAGCCTCCCGAGGAGGAAGCGTAGGACCATGCTAAGAACCTGACACTAGCCTAATCCGCGAGCAAGGATCGCCCGAGTACCTGGCTCGCGGCCGATGCAAGGGTGAGTCTACGTGTCGCTGCAAAATCCGCGGATCGAGGATGACCAGACGCGCCCCGTTCACCGCCGGGTTGAGATTCCACCGAGAGGTCCGTCCGCGTGCCCTTAGCTCAAGTACGCGCTCGGGTGGGTTCGTCTCCGTCCCGGGGCCTCCGAGCGACGGATATGACCAACCCAGGGACAACCCGCCCTTCGAGCCTGATTCGCGGAAGCGTTTGGGGGGAGCGGGTTCGTCGGGCCGTTTCCCCCATTTCGCGTGGTACGGTTCCCTCAAGCACTACCGTGAGCCGCGGCTTGGGAGTGTCCATTGGCGAACGAGAAGGATCCTGAAGCGATCGTCCCGCAGGACAAGATTGAACTAGCTCGGGAGCAACTACAGCGTGTGCAGGCTGCTTGGGACGTTCCAACGGACTGGTCGGATCTGGCCATCTATTCTTTCTATTCGCTCGAGAACGCGGTTGCGGCCGCAGCTGATTTCTATGGGATTGAGTGGCAGAGAAATCATCCAAGCAAGATAGAGGCTTCCGTCGAACTCCGAGACGTGCATGGTCTCCCCGACATTGAGGACCTCCTGGCTGAGCTCAACACGCTAAGGAAGAGCACCGCCTACGGGGAGACGCCTCCGCAACACGATTGGTCCGCGGAAGACATCGCCATTGAAGTCGAGGCTTACGTCGAGGGGGTCGCATCACGTCTTGAGGAGGCGGCAGATGCGAATGAGTGAGGTTCGTACCCTCGGTCTTGAGTCGACCCGCGAGCGTGATTACCTGCGCCAGCTTCTAGAGCAAGCTGGATCGGCTTCTCCGGTAGTACTCATTGGGTCGCATGCTCGTGGACGGGCGGTCCCTCGCTGGAGCGATGTGGACCTCTTGGTGATTGGAGAGAGGCCGTCGGAGCCAGTGCCTCCGCGTTTGCAGGTCATGACCCTTACACAGGACGAACTGGTTAGACGCGTCAACAGCGGTGACGACTTCGCGCAGTGGGCCTTGCGATACGGTCAGGCTTTGTCCGGATTCCAGACTTGGGCGAGGCTCCGAGAAAGGCTGCTTGCCAGCGCTCCGTGGCCTAGGTCGGAACCGAAGTATGCACTAGCTCGCAAGAAGTTGCTCACCGCTAGAGATTTGCTGGCCATGGGTGACTTGCCTGCGGCCGAGGAAGAAACACGCTTCGCACTAGCGCATTTGGCAAGAGGGATACTTCTTGACAGTGGGGAGTTCCCTCTTTCAAGACCTGAGCTAGACGCACAACTTGAGCGTGTAGGTTCACATAGGACGGCGCATTGGCTGAAGCGCTCGAACACCTCGGAACCCATGACGCAGTCAGAAATCGTGAGCGCTCTGCGGACCGTTGAATCCCAACTCCAAGCGCTGAGTTAGCCGATAGGTACGGTCCCGGGTTGGCCAACCTAGCCCTCGACAGTTCGAGCCCACCTGTTCTCGTCTATCCTGACGCGGAGCAGCTGTTTCGCCCGCGTGCTTCCAACCTGCTATCAAGGGCGAGGGGCTCAGTGGAGCAGCATGGCCCTGACCTGCGCGTTCGTGGGCCGGGTGGGACTCCTCGCCTCAGCGAGGATCCGCAGCTCAGCTGGACCAAAACTCTTGGTGCGATGAGAGAAGCTGAGGTTCAGCGCCGATAGGGCCGACGAATCGGTGGCGGGGGAGGCGATGCCTGTCGGAGGGCTTCATGGAGCTGCTCGACCACATAGAGGGCATCGACGGCTCGAAGTGGGGTCTCCTCCGCGATGCCTCGGGCGAGATCACATCTCGCATCCTGGCAATGACTGGGTCGTCTCGGAGGTGTTCCTTGGCCGCATTCAGAACTGCGTCGATCACCGGGAGGGCCATCCCTTGGACCTCTTGCTCAGGATCCCGCTCGGTGACCACCTCGAGGTTGCGGCGGAGGCGTCCAACACGGCTGTACGCATCCTCAATCCTCAGGGCCATTCGCCGCTCCTGCTATCACCCTGCTATCACCGCATCGCTCCCGCAGGCTCCGTGTAGGCCTCTGACCTGCACGTTCGTGGGCCGCACAGGACTCGAACCTGTAACCTTGGGATTAAGAGTCCCCTGCTCTGCCAAATTGAGCTAGCGGCCCGGGACGGGTGAGCGAGGGGACTCGAACCCCCAACCTCCGGGACCACAACCCGGCGCTCTAACCTATTGAGCTACGCCCACCACGCACCGTGATTGTAGCAAGCGGCTAGGTCAGCCCGAGCGCCCCGGCGGCCAGCCCCACAAGAGCCCCGGCGAGCACCGCCAGGGCCACCGGGACCCTGAACAGCATGGCCACCAGGGCCGCGGCGAAGATCGCCACCCGGACCCACCCCGCCAGGCCGGTCCTGGCCAGGTCCGCCACGGCCGCCAGGATCGCCCCGAGCGCGGCCGCGGTGACCCCCTCGACGAACGCCGTCACCGCGGGGCGCTCCCGGAACCGGCGGAGGAACGGACCGCTGCCGGCCAGCACGGCCACGAACGAGGGCAGGAAGATGGCGACCGTGGCCACGACCGCGCCGACCCACCCTCGAACGGCGAAGCCCACGAAGGTGGCGGTCATCGTGATCGGGCCGGGTGTGGCTTGGCCCAGGGCTACCCCGTCGAGGAACTCGGCCTCGGTGAGCCACCCGCGACCGACGACCTCGGGGGCCAGGAGCGGCACCAGCACGAGCCCGCCGCCGAACAGAAGGAGCCCGGTCCGGAGGGACACCCACGCCAGCGGTCCCAATCCCACGCCCGTTCCGCCCACGAGCGCGGCGAGGATCGTGGGCATCCCGATCACCGAGGCGACCCGGCCGGCCAGGCCCGAGGCCACCAGGCTGGCCACACCCGCGGCGAGGAGCACCAGCGGTGACAGCTCGGGGTGCCCAGCGTCACCGCCAGTCCCGCCAGGGCCAGCACCGGCTTCCGCCATCCGCCGATCGCGCCGGCCCGGAGGCGCCACGCCGCCACGAGCACGGCGGCCAGGGCCACGGCCTGGACCCCGGCCAGGAGGTCGTCGCGGATCTCGAACCCGCCGAGCTCCATGTACGCCCACGACAGCCCCAGCACCATCACGAACGCGGGAAGCATGAACGCCAGGCCCGCGGCGATCCCGCCCGCCACGCCGGCCCGGAGGTAGCCGATGTGGATGGCCACCTCGGTGGAGTTCGGCCCGGGGATCAGGTTCGTCACACCGAGCACGTCGAGGAAATGCCGCTCGTCGATCCACTTCCGACGCCAGACCAGGTCGTCGTGCATCGCCGCGATGTGGGCGGGCGGCCCTCCGAACCCGATCGTGCCGAGCCGCAGGAAGTACGCGGCGACCTCGCCGAGGCGCCCCATGGCTCGCTGAGGATACCGGCCCGGGCCGGGGCCGTTTGACCGATTTCCCCGGAAGATGTTGGATGGCACGGTCGCCCAGTCCACTCGAGGAGGACGTCACATGCCCACACCGATCCGAGCCGGCGCGACGCTGGTCGTGGCGGCCGTCCACCTGGCGGCGTCCGTGATCGCGCCGCCGGGCCCCGCCGCCGCGCCTCGATGCTTCGGCAAGAAGGCCACCATCGTGGGGACCGGGGGGCGCGACCGGATCAAGGGCACCCCCCGCGCGGACGTGATCGTGGCCCTGGGCGGGGGGGACGCGATCAACGGCAAGGCCGGCGACGACCTGATCTGCGGAGGCGGCGGCAACGACACGATCCGAGGGAAGAAAGGCGACGACCGCACCAACGGCGGCCCAGGCGGCGACATCATGTTCGGCCACGCCGGGGACGACGACCTCATCGGCAAGGGCGGCTCGGACGAGCTGATCGCCGGCCCCGGGAACGATCGGATGCGGGGCGGCCAAGGGTTCGACATCCTGGAGGGGGGTGCCGGGGACGATATCTACGACGGCGGGGGCAGCGCCTTCGACCTGGCCGGGTTCGAGCACTCGCCGGTGGGCGTGGCGGTGGACCTGAACGTGGTCACCCCGCAGGTGACGAACGAGGGGACGGACACCATCCTGGCCATCGAGGGCCTGTTCGGGTCCGCGTTCAACGATGTCCTCACCGGGCAGAACGTGCCCAGCGTCACCGGGAACGGGCTCTTCGGGTTCCTGGGAGCCGACCAGCTCTCCGGCCTCGACGGGGACGACGTGGTCGACGGCGCCCCCGGGAACGACATCCTTAACGGGGGAGCGGGGAACGACCTCATCTTCGGTGATATCGGCGACGACCAGCTCTACGGAGAGGCCGGCGACGACCTGCTGGACGGCTTCGACGGCGCCGACCTCGGGAGCGGCGGTCCCGGCCTCGACCAATGCTTGAACATCGAGACGTTCGATGCCCCGCCGCCCGAGGACCTCCCGCCCGGCGACACGTGCCAGCCGGCCGTGCCCCGGGAGGCGCTCGATCGCCTGGAGCGGTGGACGTCCGTGCACTCTCGCTGGACGCGCAGCTCCAAGGCGGCGAGCGTACGCTAGCCTGACCGCCCCGAAGGGGACGAGGAGGCGAACCGGTTGGGCCGGGGGATGTACATCGCGGGGTCGTGGACCGACGGCGCCGCCACCGAGACGATCGAGGTCCGCAGCCCGGCCACGGGGGAGTCGCTGGGCGAGGTCCCCGTGGCCACGGCCGAGGACGTGGACCGGGCCGCCAGGGCCGCCCGACAGGGCCAGGAGGCCATGGAGGCCATGACGGTCTTCGACCGGGCCCGGCTCCTGCACCGAGCCGCCGACCTGATGGAGCAGCGGAAGGAGGACCTCGGCCGGCTGCTGGCCGTGGAGCAGGGGAAGCCGCTCCGTACCGAGGCCGTGGCCGAGATCGAGGAGTCCGCAGAGAACTTCCGGATCGCCGCGGAGGACGTGAAGCGGCTGACCACCGAGGTGCTCCCGTCCGAGGACCCCAACAAGAAGATGTTCACGTTCCGCAAGCCGAACGGGGTGTACGCGGCCATCAGCCCGTGGAACTTCCCGTTCGTGATCCCCTCCGAGCTGCTGGCGCCGGCGCTGGCCGGCGGGAACGCCGTGATCTTCAAGCCGTCGGAGTACACGCCCCTGATCGGGGCGAAGATGGTCGAGATCCTCGAGGAGGCCGGGTTCCCCCCGAACGCGGTCTCACTGGTGTTCGGCGAGGCGGCCACGGGCCAGACCCTGGTGACCCACCCCTCGGTCGACGCCATCGCGTTCATCGGCTCGCACGAGACCGGCGAGGCCATCGTCCGGGCCGCAGGCCTGAAGCGCACGCTGATGGAGCTGTCCGGGAACGGCCCCCAGATCGTCCTCAACGACGCGAACCTCGAGGCCGCCGCGTCTCTGGCCGCCTTCGGGGCCACGTACGTCTCCGGGCAGTGCTGCGTGGCCACGGAGCGGGTCCTGGTCCACCAGGCCGTGCACGACGAGTTCGTGGACCGGCTGGTCAAGGAAGCGGGGGAGGTGCGTCTGGGCGATCCCCTGGCCGAGAACACCACGATGGGCCCGCTGAACAACCGGCCCGTGGCCGAGAAGGTGGACCGCCATCTCCAGGATGCCCGGGACCGCGGTGTGGAGATCCTGCTCGGGGGTGGACGGGCCGATGGCTTCCCCACCGATCTCTATTACGAGCTCACCGTGATCGACGGCGTGCCCACCGACTCCCTGCTGTTCCGGGAGGAGTCGTTCGGGCCCGTGCTCCCGGTGACCACGTTCGCCGACGACGAGGAGGCCATCCGGCTGGCGAACGACTCGCATCTGGGGCTCCAGGCCGCCGTGTTCACCTCGAGCCTCCGCCGGGCGTTCACGTTCATCGACCGACTCCGGGCCGGGAACGTGGTGGTGAACGACACCACCGACTACTGGGAGGCCCTGGAGCCTTTCGGGGGCGCGTCGGGGACCCGCACCGGCTGGGGACGTGTGGGTGGTAAGTGGGGCCTCATGGACATGACGGACCTCCGGACCGCGGTGGTCGACTACCGCAACACCGCCGACTGACGGCGTATCCTTCGGGCGATGGCCAGGATCCTGGTGGCCGAGGACGACGCGCGCATCCTGACCCTGGTCCGCCAGCGGCTCCAGATCGAGGGGTTCACAGTTCTGGAGGCGGGCGACCCGCAGGAGGCGTGGCGGAGCCTGATCGAGGACGGCGCGGACGCGGCCCTCATCGACCTGTCGCTTCGGAGCGACACCGACGGCTGGCGCCTGATCGGGACCGTTCGCGACGACGGCCGCTTCGCCCGCCTCCCGATCGTGATCATGACCGGCACCCCCCGGTCCGAGGTCGAGGAGAAGGCCAGGTCCCTGGGGTGCGCCTTCCTGGCCAAGCCGTTCGAGCCGGACGACATGATCGCCAGCCTCCGAAACGCCATGGGCGCGGCCCTGCAGAAGATCGGGGTGACGATCCTGCTGGCAGCCCTGAAGATCGAGGGCACGGTCCACCTCACCTCCGAGCACTCCAGGTTCTCGGACGGCTGGGAGGTGCTGATGCGCGACGAGCGCACATTCATCCCGGTGACCGACGTGACGGTCTCGATGCCGGACGGGTCCAACCCCTCGGAGGTGACCTTCCTCCAGGTGAAGAAGGCCGACATCCTGGCCGTGTACCCAACCGAGGCCTGACCTGGCGCCCCGGAGCCGCTCCCGCTAGGCTTGGGAGCCCAATCCACAGGGGGTGACCGGTGGGCTCCGCCTTCGACGCAGTGCGCGGCTTCTACGAGCAAGCCGCGGAGCGCCTCGGCCTGGAGCTCTCGCTCCGAGAGGCGCTGGCCACGCCGGCCCGCGAGATCGCCGTCCAGCTCCGCGTCCCCACCGACTTCGGGGGGTTCCGGGTGTTCCGGGGCTGGCGGGTCCAGTACAACAACGCCCGGGGGCCGTTCAAGGGCGGGATCCGATTCCACCAGGGTGTCTCGGTGGACGAGATCAGGACGTTCGCCGCCCTGATGACATGGAAGACCGCGCTCATGAACATCCCGTTCGGGGGGGCCAAGGGCGGTGTCCGGGTCGATCCGAAGCTCCTGTCCGAGCCCGAGATCGAGCGGCTGTCGCGGGCCTACATGCGGGCCATCGCCGACTCGATCGGGCCGCAGGTGGACGTCCCTGCGCCGGACGTCAACACCACACCGCAGATCATGGGATGGATGGCGGACGAGTACTCGCGCAAGTACGGGCCCAACCCCGCGGTGATCACCGGCAAGCCGCTGGTGTTGGGCGGATCCCTGGGGCGCGACGCGGCCACCGGGAGGGGCTCCGCGATCTGCCTGGAGCGCCTGGTCAGGGCCCGGGGGTGGTCCCGGGACGAGACCCCGGTGGCCATCGAGGGGTACGGGAACGCGGGATCCTGGCTGGCGGTGATCCTCGAGGACCTCGGCTACCCGATCGTTGCGGTATCCGACACGACGGGCGCCATCTTCGCCGAGGCGGGCCTGCCGGCCCGGCGGGTCCTGGAGCACAAGCAGGAGACGGGCTCGGTGGCGGGCTTCGACGGCTCAGAGGAGATCGCCGGTGAGGACATCCTGGGGCTGGACTGCGCGGTGCTGGCCCTGGCCGCCCTGGAGGAGTCCGTCGACGAGGCGATCGCCGACCGGGTGAAGGCCCAGGTCGTCATGGAGACGGCGAACTACCCGGTGACGCCGGAGGCAGACCGGACCCTGGCCGACCGGGGGGTCACCGTGGTACCGGACATCCTGGCATCGGGCGGGGGCGTGGCCGTCTCGTACCTCGAGTGGGTGCAGGACCTCCAACGGGAGCAGTGGGACGAGGACCGGGTGAACGGGCGGCTGGCCGAGCTTATGGGGGCGGCCAGCGACCAGGTGGTGGCCCGAGCCGAGAGCGAGGGCATCGCGCTCCGCGATGCGGCCTACGTGATCGGGGTGGGCCGGGTGGCGGAAGCGGAGATCGCCCGGGGCTTCCGGTAGGGCGCGCCGGGAGGGATTCGAACCCCCGACCCGCGGCTTAGAAGGCCGCCGCTCTGTCCCCTGAGCTACCGGCGCCCACCGGCCATTGTACGCGTGGCTCGCCCGCTCTTGACGAGGCAAACCCGATGCCCGATAGTGCCGTGGCCGAACGGGAAGGGGGAGCTGCATGAGCATGTTCGCGCCGATCACGTGGTCCGGGCGGGCGTACAAGTGGCTGTACTTCACGGCGATCCTCGAGCTGGCTCTGGCCGCCGTGTTCCTGGTCATCGGGCTCACCAACGACATCCTCCGAGGGGGCTTCACGCTCACGGCGGCCTTCCTCGGCCTCACCGGCATCGGACTCTTCCTGTGGGGGCGCCGATGGGCCAAGGGGTACAAGGACGCCCAGCGGATCAGGACCACGGGCGTGCCCGGCCAGGCCACCATCCAGGGGATGCGTCAGACGGGCGTGTACCTCAACGAGCAGCCCCAGATCGAGCTGAACCTCCAGGTCCAGACGCAGATGCACGGTCCTTACCAGGTGACGGTCCGGGAGTACGTGCCGCTGATGCTCCTCGGGACGCTCAGCTCGGGCCGGCCGCTGCCGGTCAAGGTGGACCCGGCCGACCCTCAGAAGATCGTGATCGAGTGGGAGGGCGCCATGTCCGGCGGGATGCAGATGGCCGGGAAGACTCCGGGGATGCAGGTAGCCCCCCCGCCGAGCGCGGATTCGACGCAGTACGACCCCCAGGCTCGGCAGGCCGAGAAGGAGCGGCTCCTGGCCACGGGGGTTGCCGGGAAGGCCACGGTCGTCTCTTCGCGGGCCACCGGAGGAACCGACTCCGAGGGGCGGCCCGTCTACGACCTCATGCTGACGATCGAGATCCCGGGCCAGCAGCCGATCCAGGGCCCGGCCCGCACCGGGGTCCCGCCCGAGCGCGTGTCCCAGCTCGAGGCGGGGGATACGGTGGTCATCAAGTCGGACCCCGCGAACCCGACGATGATGACGATCGACTGGGAGAGCTCCTAGGACGGAGCGGGTGAGGGGAATCGAACCCCCATCACCAGCTTGGAAGGCTGGGGCTCTACCATTGAGCTACACCCGCGAGGCCTCCCAACTGTAGCAAGCCGGGGCCGTACGATATGCGGGCGGGATGTAGCGCAGCCTGGTTAGCGCGCGGCGTTTGGGTCGCCGAGGTCGCCGGTTCGAATCCGGCCATCCCGACCAGTGAAACCGCAGGTCAGAGCCCCTGTCCAACCTCCTGGAGCTCCTCGCGTCCCCGCTCAAGCCTCCTTGGGCCCCTCCCGATGACCTAGGGAGAAGGACCGACCCGGAGGAGTGCGTGAGCGAGCATCCCAATCGGATCCTGGTGGTCGAGGACGACCGCTCGGTCGGCAAGGTGGTCGAGGTCTCCCTCGGCCTGGCCGGGCACGAGGTCGAGCTGGCCACCGACGCCGTGGCCGGCGAATCCGCCCTGCGG